>JAGTUV010000224.1 GCA_018224305.1 Gemmatimonadota bacterium | reverse complement strand
GTCGCATCGATACCGTGCTCTGCCGTCGCAGCGATGCCGTGCAACTCCGCCGGCAGATCCGGGCTCGCAGTCGCGGCTGAAGCACGCTCCAGAACCATTGCGCGGGCATGCAACACCTCCAGCTGCGCATCGCGCAGCGGCGTGCGCTCCCGGAGCAGATCGCGCGCGAGTCGAAACAAGGTCGCGGCGGCCGCGCGCTTCGTGACCGGACGCAGCAGGACCACCTCCAGATCGGGCTCGCTCCGACGTTCCAGCGCCAGTTGCAACAGCGGAAAGCTGCCCCAGCCCAGGCCGACCCATACGACAGGCGTCTCGCGGACCCGCGTCTGATCATCGGCCTGGAGACGGACGGTCATCCGCTGCAGCGTCGCCAGCGTGGTCACAATCGCCACTGCCGCGGCCGGCCACTTGCCCAGGTAGCGGCGCAAGCGCTCCCGCTTGCGCACAATGCGCGAATACTCGCCGAACGTGAGCGTGTTCAGGAAGACCTGATCCTGGACGCTGCCGACTGCGACGGACACGATACGCGGCGCGCGCAACGCCGCAGCAGCAGCGGCCAGGTCCGGTATGCCGTTTCGTCGGGCGAACGTGTTGAGCGTGCCGGCAGGAATGCTGAGCAGCGCGCTACCGGTGTGGACGAGCGCGGCGGCCGCCGTGCGCATGGTCCCATCACCGCCGGCAATGCCGATGATCGGCTCGCCGGCTGAAGCAGCACGGGCCACCGCCTCATGCAGCGACTGAGGATCGGTGGGTATGATGTGGATCGAGTCACCGAAATGGTCGCGCAGCGCCGCAGGAGTTGCCGGTGACCTGCCGGCGCGTGTGTTCAGGAACACGGGTATGGTGGGCGCTGTCACTCAGCCGGTACCCCCGCCCCACTGGATCATTATGCGCCGATGCGGTCGAGCGCGAGGCCGAGTGTCGCGGACAGCAGCGACGTGTGGGCGCCGCCCGCCCGGTCGATCACCTCGTCCAGCGACGCCTCGATCGTGCCGTTGACCGCGGCGAACACCGGCTCCGCGACAGGCTGCGAGTTCGATTCCATGAGGTAGCTGAACGTGCGTGCCATCCCGCAGTTCGCCAGGATGTCCGCCAGCACCGAGAAGCGGCGGTCGGCGTCCTGCGCCACCAGCGTCGAGCCGGTCTGGGACTCGCGAAACGGCTGGTTCGCACCACATGCAATCACACTCACACCGCTGCGCTCGAGCGCGTCGAGGGTGGACGGTGCGAGCGATTCCGATATCGCGGCACAGACGAACACATCCGCCTCGACATCGTGCAGCGGCGCGCGATCGACTCCGCTCCGCACCCTTGGGTCGTCCGGCGGCAGCAGCTTGTCCTGCCGGCGTCGCAGCAGATCCTCCACAGCGTGTGCGTCGATGCCGTCGCCATCGATCAGCGTGCTGCGTGAATCCTTGATCGCGACAATGCGTGCGCCGGAGCGGGCGAGATAGAGGCCGGCCGCTGCACCGACGTTGCCGAACCCTTCGAGTACCACCCGCACACCGTCGAGCGAGCGTTCGCGCCGCGCGTACAGACGTCGCACCGATGCGGCGACTCCATACCCCGTGATCATGTCGGCAATCGTCAGGTTCAGTCCGGCGACGACGGCCGTCTCGCCGGCTGCTGCTTCGATCGGTGCCGCGACACCGCGCTGCATGCGATCCATGATCGCGCGGAACTCACGGTCGTCGGGACCGAGGTGACCGCGTACCACTCCTTCCTGCGGATGATGCAGACCCAGCCGCTCGAACGCGGGGATGACATCGAGCACTTCATCGACGTTCAGGTCGCCGCCCGTTCCATATCGATCGCGCAGCACCGGCATTGCCGCGCGATACCAGCGCTCGAGCACATCCGGCTTGCGTGGGTCCGTCGGATCGAAGTCGATAGCCGTCTTGGCACCGCCGATCGGCGGGCCGGAGATCGAGAACTTCAACTCCATCGCCTTTGCCAGATACGTGACCTCGCGCGGCGTTGCACCGAGACGCATGCGGGTGCCGCCGCCCGCCGCGCCGCCACGCAGCGAGTTGATCACGAGCCACGCCCGCGCATCCGTCTCACGGTCGCTCCACGAGAGCGTGAGCTCCGGCGTCCGTCTGAGAAACGTCGCATAGCGCCGCCACATGGACGCGTGCGCCACCTGCTTCGACCTGCTCCCGTACGATGTAATGCCAGACTCCATTGTTCTGCGCGACGAGCGGATCCGCGTGACTCCCATTCGGGGGGACGTCCGGACCCGTGTGGCTGGAATCGGTAACATGCGCGGGCGCCCTGCGCAACGCGACTTTACGGGCGGCCAGGGACCCGATTGTGCGCTACAGGGTATACAATCCGTTGCCCCACCCCCGAATGCCTCCACGCGATTCGATACCTCACTGCACCGGAGCAGTATCATGGCCAGAATCAGGATCTCGAAGAAGGATGGCTCAACGACGCCGTACTTCTGGTCCGACAAGGATGGAACGGATCGCACGCAGCGTCACGTCTACAAGAAGACGGATGAGGGTGTGAAGCGGATGAAGGGTGTGCGTTTCAACAGCGTGACGAACCGGATGCGTCGCGAGGCGTAGCTTTACCGGTGGGTCGTACCGGTCGGTCGGACCGGTCGGTCGTACCGATTCACTTCGGCCCGCCAGCCGGGTGTCGATTCACACCGGTTCGATCAGTATCTGCATGACGCCGCCGCAGACGGCCGGGCTCCACGAATCGATTGCATCCGTGAGTTCGACGTCTACGACGCGAGGTAGACCGGACTGAACCACCTCGGCAGCCGCGGCGATGACATCTGCCTCGCCGCAGCCGCCGCCGATGGTGCCGATGAGTCCGCGTGCGGGGTCGATGATCATCTTGCTGCCTGCATGGCGCGGCACGGAGCCGCGCGTGTGCAGCACGGTGGCCAGCGCAACGGCGCGGCGGTCTTCGGCAGCGTCGATGATGGCCCGGTATACCTGTTCGTCGATCACGATCAATCCTCCCTGAGAAACCGGTCGAGCACGCGCTCGCGCGAGCTGATGGACGCGATGTCGGAGCCGCGTCGTACTGCGACGATCTCCGCCGCGATCGCCACGGCAATCTCCGCGGGCGTCTCGGCGTTCAGCTCCAGTCCGATCGGTGCCCGGACTGTCGCGAGCACGTCGCGCGGCACACCACTCTCCAGCAGTGCATGGAACGCCGCGCGGACACGACGCCTGCTGCCGATCATCCCGAGATAACGCGGCTTCGCATCACCGGCGACGATCCGGTGCAGGCAGTCGTAATCCCATCGGTGTCCGCGCGTGACGAGCGCTATGTAGCTGCGCCCGTCGATGCGCACGCCGGCGAACGGATCCACGGCGAAATCCGCACGCAGCACGCGCGTCTCATCATCGAAGCGGTCCGGTGTCGCCATCTCCTCGCGGTCGTCCAGCACGGTCACGCGGAACCCGAGCAGAATGCCCAGGTGTGCGAGCGGTACCGCGATGTGTCCGGCGCCGACGATGATGAGGTGGTCCGGCGCGCGGTGCGCCTCCACGTAGAGCTGATACGGCACGTCGCTCACGGTCACGCTCTCGACGCGCGGCTCCGGATCGGGCTTGCTCAGCGCTTCGCGCGCGAGACGGTTGCCGAACTCATCGAGCACGGCGTGCCCGAGCGATCCCTCGACGACACCGTCATCGCGCATGATGAGCCGCGTCACGGGTGCGCCGGCCTGCACCAGCGCGACGATCGCGACCGCGCTACCGCCCGCAGCCGCATCGAGCGCCGCCTGCGCCGCGCGCGCGGCGGTGACAGGTTCGCTCATTTGTTCTCGATGAATCGCCAGTAGTCGTCCGGCGTGTCGATGTCGATGAGGATGCCCGGATCGACGACCTTCACTTCGTGCAGTGTCCGAGCGCTTTCCATGATCAGCGAGCGCAGGCCCTCCTCGAACTGGCGCGTCAGCACGTCGTCGAACAAGTCGCGGCCGATCAGGACCGGGTGGCCGGCGACGCCGTTGTGGAACGGCAGGGTGAGCGGGCCGGCGTTCTCACGGAACGATCGCACGACAGCAGTGATGGTATCTTCGGCGATGAGCGGGAGGTCAACCGGCAGCACCACGACGGCGGCCGTGTCGGCGGGCAGCCGATCGATGACGAGGCGCAATGAGTCCACCGGTTCCGAGCCGGGGTCCGCGTTGATGACGACATTGAGGTCGAGGCTGCGGGCGAGATTGGCCGTGGCTTCGTCGTTCGCGTTGACGACGACCCAGGTGCGGCGGCAGCCCGCGACGCGCAGGCTCGTGGCGGCGCGTTCGAGGAACGTCATTGCGCCTACCCGGAGCAGCGGCTTCGATTCCTCCATCCTGCTGGATAGTCCCGCGGCGAGGATGACGCCGTCGACGAGTGGTGCGCTCATCAGGGGAGCGTACGGAATCCGGGGCCGTCTTGGCAAGCGTGCACGGCCGCCTACGAATGCGGCGCGCTGGTGCGGCCGCCGAGGAATTCGAGCAGCAGCGCGGTCACGCGGTCGGGCGCCTCGTTCTGCACCCAGTGCCCGGCAACGGCAATGCGTTCGATGCGCACGTTCGGCGCGTACCGCTCGAGGCCGTCCAGCAGTCCGATGGTCAGTGCGACATCCTGCTCGCCCCAGATGACGAGCGTCTCCGCATCCGTTCGCACGCGCTGTTTCGAGGGACGGCGGACGGCCGCTCGGTAGTAGTTGAGAACGGCCGTGAGCCGGCCGCGTCCCGCGAGGCCGCGGACGTAGCCGTCGATTTCCGCGTCGCTGAACGTGCCGGATCTGGCCGGAGTCCGGCGGAACAGGCTCCGGATCGCCGCGAAGTCGAACGCGCGCAGCGCGATCTCCGGCAGCGCAGGTAACTGGAAGAACGCCGCGTACCAGCTGCGGAACAGCTGGGGCGGCCGTCGCACGCGACGACTGAAGATACCGGGGTGCGGTGCATTCAGGATGACGAGCCGGTCGAGCAGGTCGGGATGCGCTGCCGCGAAGTGCCACGCCACGACGCCGCCCCAGTCGTGTCCGACAACATGTGCGCGCGCCTGACCGGAATCACGCACGATCGCCGCAATGTCGTCCACGAGCGGCCGGGTTGCGTACGCCTCGACACCCGCCGGCGCATCCGACTGGTTGTACCCGCGCAGGTCGGGCGCGATCACGGTGAATCCCGCGTCTGCGAGCGGCCCCATCTGGTTTCGCCAGGACGTCCAGTTCTCCGGAAACCCATGCAGCAGTATGACGAGCGGACCGGATCCCGATCTGGCGATGTGGAGCATGACGTCGCCGCTGCGAACCGTATCGTGTACCGGGTCAGACATTGTCGTGTACCGGGTCAGAATGTGGCACGCGTGTATCGGGAGGCCCGCACGGCCGTCCGAGGCCGCGATTCCCGGGCGCCGAGCGATTGCCGCAACACGCGCTGCGGTTTTACGTTGGGTGCATGCACTCCACGATCCAGCTGAACGTCAACGGCGATCGCCGCACCGCCGGTATCCCCGCCCATTACACGCTGCTCGAGACGCTGCGCTACGCGCTCGGTCTCACCGGCTCCAAGCAGGGCTGCGACAAGGGCGACTGCGGCGCGTGCACGGTGCTGCTCGACGGGGCACCGATACTCTCGTGCATCACGCCGGCGTGGGAAGCCGAGGGGCGCGAGGTCCGGACGGTCGAAGGCATCGCCATGCCGGGCGAGCTTCATGCGCTCCAGCACGCGTTCGAGGTCACCGGCGGCGCGCAGTGCGGCTTCTGTACTCCGGGCGTGCTCATGTCCGCGTATGCCCTCCTGTCCACCAACGGCGACCCGTCGCTCGACGATGTCCGCGACGCACTGTCCGGTAATCTGTGCCGGTGCACCGGATATACCAAGATATATGAAGCCGTGCTTATGGCGGCTCAGGCGTTGAAGCGGGACGGCGGGGGGCGTGATCCTGTGCCGGGCGACCGTGACGCGGCGGTGGTTCCGGCTGAGAGGGCGGCGGGGGAATGAGGCCGGAGGAGCTGCGTCCGCGGCAGGCGGGGAGTGCGATAGCGCCGGAATCGCTCGAGGAGCTGGCGGGCGAGGGGGCGGGGTCGATGTCGGTCATCGGGCGGCGCAACCGCAAGGTGGACGGGGCGGGGAAGGTGACGGGGGCGACGGTCTACACGGACGACATGGCGCTGCCGGGGATGCTGCACGGCAAGATCCTGCGCTCGCCGCACCCGCACGCCAACATCCTCTCCATCGACACGACGCGCGCGGAAGCGCTGCCGGGTGTGCACGCCGTGCTCACCGGTCGCGAGATGCCGGTCACGTACTGCGTCATCCCGTGGACGCGTGATGAGTACCCGCTGTGCGTCGATCGCGTGCGTTACATCGGTGACGGTGTCGCCGCGGTGGCGGCGGTCGATGAGGACACGGCAAACCGCGCGCTGCGCCTGATCGATGTCGAGTACGAACTGCTCGAGCCGATCCTCGAACCGGAGCGTGCGCTCGACGCGGATGCGCCGCAGATCCACGAGGCGGGGAAGCCGGGCCGGAACGGCAACATCACGAAGCACGTGCATCTCGAGTTCGGCGACGTCGATGCGGCACTGGCCGACTCGGATGTAGTCGTCGAGGACGAGTACTTCTTCCAGGGCTCGAGCCACACGCCGATCGAGCCGCACTGTGCCATCGGCCTTTACGATGCGACGGGCAAGCTGACCGTGTGGAGTGCGACGCAGGTGCCGCACTACCTGCATCGTGAGCTCGCGCGCGTGCTCGACCTGGATGTTGCACGCATCCGCGTGGTGCAGCCCGCGGTCGGCGGCGCGTTCGGCGGCAAGTCGGAGCCGTTCGATCTCGAGTTCTGTGTCGCGGCGCTGTCCCGCAAGTGCGGCCGGCCGGTGAAGATCCTGTATACGCGCGAGGAAGTGTTCTACGCGCACCGCGGCCGGCACCCGATGAAGATGAAGTACCGCACTGGCGCGTCGCGCGACGGCCGTATCCGCGCGGTGGACGGCAAGCTGCTGCTGGACGGCGGGGCGTACGCATCGTTCGGTCTCGTGACTGCCTACTACTCCGGCCAGCTGCTGACGGCGCCATACAAATTCGACACATACCGCTTCGACTCGACGCGCGTCTACACGAACAAGCCGGCTTGCGGACCGAAGCGCGGACATGGCAGTGTGCAGCCGCGCTTTGCGTTCGAGGTGCAGCTCGACCAGGTGGCCGAACGTCTCGGCATCGATCCCATGGAGCTGAGGCGCCGCAACTTCATCGGTGAGCGCACGCGCACCATCAACGAGCTGCGCGTCACGTCCAACGGGTTCCTCCAGTGTCTCGACGCCGTGGAGCGGTCGTCCGCCTGGAGCGACAAGTTCCGGCGCATGCCGTTCGGCCGCGGGGTCGGGGTTGCGGGCTCGTGCTACATCTCCGGCACGAACTATCCGATCTACCCGAACGAGATGCCGCAGGCGGCCGTGCAGATCCAGATCGAGCGGAGCGGCCGCGTCGCGGTGTTCACGGGTGCGAGCGAGATCGGGCAGGGCAGCAACAGCATGGTCGCATACATCGCAGCGGAGGAGCTGGGCGTGCCGCTCGAGTACGTGCGTGTCCATTCGACCGACAGCGACATGACGCCCGTGGACCTCGGCGCGTACTCGTCGCGCGAGACGTTCATGGTCGGCAACGCCTGCCTGATGGCCGCTTCCGATCTGCGCAAGCGCATCACCGCCGTGATCGCCAACGAGTGGGACACGGCCGCCGCACAGGTCGGCCTCGCCGCCGGCTGGGCGTTCGACCTGAGCGACACCGAACGTCGCATACCGATCAGCGAGGCATTCAACATCGCGGAAGCGAAACTCGGCACGCTGGCCGCCGTCGGCCACTACAACACGCCGAAGGATGTGCACGGCGAGTACCGCGGCGGCACCATCGGGGCGTCGCCGGCATACTCGTTCACCGCGCACGTCGCCGAAGTCGATGTCGATGTGGAGACGGGCGTGGTCGACGTGCGCAAGATCTGGATTGCGCACGACTGCGGCCGTGCACTGAATCCCGTGCTCGTCGAAGGACAGATGGAGGGCTCCGCGTACATGGGCTTCGGCGAGGCGCTCATGGAGGAGCAGGTCTTCAAGGACGCCGATCACGGGCGCGCGGGGCTGCACAATGCACCGTCGCTGCTCGACTACCGGATCCCGACATCGATGGACACGCCGGAGCTGGAGTCGCTCATCATCGAGTCGCTCGATCCCGAGGGGCCGTATGGTGCGAAGGAGGCGGGCGAGGGTCCGCTGCACCCGTCGATCCCTGCGATTGCGAACGCGATTTACGACGCGATCGGTGTACGCATGAACGCCATGCCGTTCTCGCCGCCGAACGTGTGGCGAGCCCTGCAGGCGGGCGGCGCGCGCGAGGCGTGGGAACGGGCGCGACGTGACATGAAGCGTACGGAAGTCGCCGCGGACTGAGTCTGCGGCC
>JAGTUV010000223.1 GCA_018224305.1 Gemmatimonadota bacterium | reverse complement strand
TTTCCGTTACGAGCGGGCCGGCGTCGCCGGCAGTTGTCACGGCCGAGGCCGCGGCACGCCAGGCGCTGACACCGCCCCAGTCGGCAGTCCGCACGGCTGAGGGAATCGCGCTGAGTGGTACAGAGCTAGGTACATGGAATGGGCGCCCGTCGAAAGGCTGACGCTCACGGGGATCACGCCGGGGCCGCGGGACCACGCCGGCCGACCGGTCGGGCTGTGCTCCACCAGGCCGCGCGCGGCCGACCGGTTGACTGTCCTCCGCCAGACCGCGTGCCGGGTCATCCCGGCCGCGCCTTGACGCGCTTCGGACGGTACCGCCTCTTTGCATCAGGCTCAATCGCTCTCCAGCCCGGGGTCAGTCATGAGGCACTCCATTGCTGCAGTGCCGTGGACCGCGGGCTATCTCGCGCTGGTCTCGCTGCCGCTCATCGTGCTCCTGCTCCCTCCCACCCCGCCGGGGCTGGGGCTGTGGTGGGACCTGTCCATGGGGTTGGGGTTCGGCGCGCTTGCCGTCATGGGTGTGCAATTCGGGCTGACGGCGCGGTTCAAGCGAGCGAGCGCACCGTTCGGGATCGATATCCTCTACTACTTTCATCGCTGGGTTGCGATCGGCGGGCTCGGTCTCGCATTCGCGCATTTCATGGTGCTGCGTGTTACCAACCCGGCGGCGTTGATGCCGATCATGCCGCCCGCGGCGCCGTGGCACATGACGGCAGGTCGCGTCGCGCTGCTGCTGCTCTTCGCGCTGGTCGTGACCTCACTCTGGCGCAAGCAGCTGCGGCTGGAGTATGACCGGTGGCGGATCTGGCACGCGGCGATGGCCGTGGGCGCGGTGCTGTTTGCAGTGTGGCACGTTGCCGGCACCGGATACTACTCGGGTTCGCGCATGAAGATGTGGACATGGATCGGCTACAGTGCCGCGTGGCTGATGCTCATTGTTTACGTCCGCGTCGTGAAACCGTGGCTGCTGTTGCGCCGGCCGTACCATGTCACCGACATACGGCCGGAGCCCGGCCAGGCGTGGACGCTCACGCTCGAGCCCGATGGCCACGAAGGGCTGCGCTTCCTGCCTGGCCAGTTCGCGTGGCTGTCACTCGGCCGCTCGCCGTTCGCGGCGCGGGAGCATCCGTTCTCATTCTCGAGCAGCGCCCAGCAGGGTCCGCTCGAGTTCACGATCAAGGAACTCGGTGATTTCACCCGCACGGTCGGTGCGACGCCAATCGGCACCGTCGCGTACGTCGACGGGCCGTTCGGCTCCTTCACGCCCGACCGGCACCCATCAGCGGACAGCTTTCTGATGGTCGCGGGTGGCGTTGGCATTGCACCCATGATGAGCATGCTGCGCACATTCGCGGATCGTGGTGAGCGCCGGCGCGTCACTGTGATCTGCGCGAACGATCGCGTACAGGACGCGATCTTTGCCGCCGAGATGGAGGAGCTCCGTCCTCGTCTCGACCTGCACGTCGTGCACGTCATCCGCGAGCCCGCGCCGGATTGGACGGGTGAGACGGGGCTGGTTACGATCGACGTGCTGCGCAGAGCGCTGCCGGTCGAGTCGACTCGGCTGGTGTGCTTCCTGTGCGGACCGGAAGCGATGACGGATGCTGTGCAGCGCGACCTGCGCACGCTGGGCGTCCCGTTGCGGCGCATCCACTTCGAGTTGTTCGACATGGTCTGACCGGGAGCGATCGATGAGAGAACGAATTGCGATCGGCTCCAGTATCCTCGTGATCGCGGTGCTGGTCGCGTTGTCCGCATGGTTCGCAGCATCACAGAACCCGCGCCGACCGGAGGTAGCGCTTACCGCGCCCGCGACGGCAGCCGAAGCGGTGTCCACGGCGGACGCGGACAGCGCCAGCGGCCGTCTGGTGTTCCAGGCACAGGGCTGCGAGCGCTGTCACTCCGTACAGGGCAGCGGCAGTCCGCGATCCCCACTGGATGGCGTCGGCGCACGCCGCTCGCAGGCCGAGTTGACAGCGTGGACGGTGGCGGAACCCGCGGTGCTGGATTCGCTTTCTCCGTCTGTGGCACGTGCGAAGGCGAGGTATCGCGAACTGCCCGCAAACGAGTTGGATGATCTGATCCGTTATCTGGCCAGGCTCGTTACCCCGCGCTGATAAAGGCTGGCACAAAGGGGATTCCCCTACACGTCCGGCTCGCCAACGCGGGAGATTTCGTCCGCGTGCGAGTCCTGCGCCTGACTGTGGAGCCGGTGCGGCCACCCCACCTTCTGTACCTGGAGCAGGCTCCATCCTGCACCCGTCCGCTCCCGCGGGCGCCGCACCCCGAGCCGGAGATGTGATCCATGGGCAAGCCGAGAGTAGTGCTGCAGCGTCTCGCTGGAGTTCTGGTACTGACGCTGGGCGCGTGTGCATCAGCGACGCAGCAGGCCCCGGTTTCCGTTACGAGCGGGCCGGCGTCGCCGGCAGTTGTCACGGCCGAGGCCGCGGCACGCCAGGCGCTGACACCGCCCCAGTCGGCAGTCCGCACGGCTGAGGGAATCGCGCTGAGTGGTACAGAGCT
>JAGTUV010000222.1 GCA_018224305.1 Gemmatimonadota bacterium | reverse complement strand
GTCGGTCATGACAACAACCGGGACTTCTACGCGTCCACGCAGGCCGAGACCGAGAACATGAACCGTGTCATGTACACGGAGTGGTACCCGCAGATCGTCTACAACCACCATCAGACGGGGCCGGCAGGCACGGTGATGTTCGCGCCGCCGTTCCGCGATCCGTTCAATCACAATTTCGATCCGCTGATCATGTCGAGCATCGACATCGTCGGCGCATCCATGCACGACCGGTTCCTGCGCGAGGGCAAGCCCGGCGTCACGATGCGGTCGGGCGCGACCTACTCGACGTGGTGGAACGGCGGTCTTCGCACGACGCCGTACTTCCACAACATGATCGGCCTCCTGACGGAGACGATCGGCAGCCCGACTCCGATGGAGATCCCGTTCATACCGCGCCGTCAGATCCCGCACAGTGATCTGCCGTCACCGATCGAGCCGCAGACCTGGCACTTCCGCAATTCGGTCGACTATTCCGTCACGGCGAACTATGCGGTGCTCGACATCGCGTCGCGCCGGCGGGACACGTTCCTGTTCAACATCTACAGGATGGGCAGCAACGCGATCGCGCGCGGCAGCGAAGACACCTGGACCCACTATCCGCGGCGGGTGATCGCCGCAGCGGAGACGCTGCGCGAGGCCGGTGACACGGCCTCCGCCGCTGGCTATGCCGCCGACTCCGTCGCTGGCTATGGCGCCGACTCGGCCGCTCCGGCCGCGGCCAACATGAACGCGCGCGGCACGGCCGAGCAGTTTCAGCAGACACTGCGTGATCCTGCATTGCGCGATGCGCGCGGCTACATCCTGTCCGCCGATCAGCCCGATTTTCTGACGGTCGCGAAATTCGTCGACGCCCTTCTCGAGACCGGCGTGCATGTGCACCGCGCGACGAGCGGATTCAGCATGGCGGGGAAGCAGTATCCGGCAGGCTCGTTCATCGTGAAGACGGCCCAGGCGTTCGGGCCGCACGTGATCGACATGTTCGAGCCGCAGGACCACCCTGACGACATTCCGTATCCGGGCGGCGCACCGACGCCGCCCTACGACAATGCAGGCTGGACACTGGCTTACCAGATGGGGGTGCAGTTCGACCGGATCGTCGACGGATTCGACGGGCCGTTCGAGAAGATCGACGGACTGCGCGCCCCGCGCCTGCCAGGACGTATCGTCGGTTCGGGCAACACGGGTCTGCTGCTGTCAGCCGAGGTGAACGACGCGTTCCTGGCCGTCAATCGCATGCTCGCCGCCGGCCATGCCGTGTATCGTCTGAAGCGTCCCGCCCGCATCGGCAGTGCGACGTATCCGGCGGGCACGTTCTACATACGGCAGGCCGGGAGTGCTCGAGCGGATGCGGAGCGCATCGCGCGTGAGACGGGGCTGACCTTCACGGCTGCGGCGGCGCGTCCCTCCGGTGAGCACACGTTGCTGCGGCCGGTCCGGGTAGCGCTGTGGGATCGGTACGGCGGCTCCATGCCGTCCGGCTGGACACGATGGATCTTCGAGCGGTTCGAGTTCCCGTTCGAGGTCGTGTATCCGCAGACACTCGACACCGGCGACCTCTCGCAATACGACGCCATCGTGTTCGTCACGGGTGCCATTCCGCCGGTGCGTGAGGGCGGCCCGCGCGGCGGGCCGGGCGGTGACACGGACGACGTGCCGGAGGAGTTCCGGCACATGACCGGGAGCGTCACGGCGGAACAGACCGTACCGCGGCTGCGCGAGTATCTGGAGGCGGGAGGCTCGATCATCACGATTGGCAGCTCGACGAATCTGGCGCAGCATCTCGGCCTGCCGATCCGCGATGCACTGGCCCGCACCGTCGATGGTCGCGAGCAGTCACTGCCGCGCTCGGAGTATTACGTGCCGGGATCCCTGCTCCAGGTCCGCGTGGACAACACGCTGCCCGCGGCGTTCGGCCTGCCCGGTAACGTCGATGTCATGTTCGATAACAGTCCCGTCATGCGCATCGATGGCGCCGCCGGCTCCATACGGCCCATCGCCTGGTTCGATTCGCCGTCGCCGCTCCGCAGCGGCTGGGCGTGGGGCGAACGTGCTCTCGAGGGCGGCATCGCCATGGCCGAGGCCGACGTCGGGCCCGGCACGCTGTTCCTCTTCGGACCGGAAGTGCTGTTCCGCGCTCAGCCGCACGGCACGTTCAAGTTCGTGTTCAACGCGCTGCTCGGCGCGTCCGGCACCGACGCAGCGGTTCGGTGACATCGCGGGGGGTGGTGGGATCGCAGGGCGGGCGGCATGACGAAAGCAGCGGCACGGCCGCGCCGGGCGCCATGTCCGACTCACTCGCGGGGGCCGCCGGTTCAGATGCATCTGCTCCGCTCGATGCGTCGGGAGCGCGCACCGGCGATGGGAGCGCGTCGGAGGAGCCCGCTGACTTCGATCCTGCGCGTCTGCACGAATGGCTGGACTCGGACGCGCGCGACACGCGCGAACGGGTACTCGTCCTGCTGACGAGCGAGCCGTTTCGATACGTCGATCCGCGCGACACGCTTGCGTATCGCGAAACCGTGCTCCAGTGGTGCCGCGCGCTCGCGCGTGAAGGGTTCGGTGCGCTGGCGTTTCCCGAGGAATTCGGCGGGGCGAACGACGTGGCGGCCTCCATCGCGGCGTTCGAGACGATCGCGTATCACGATCTCAGCCTGCTCGTGAAGTACGGCGTCCACTTCGGCCTGTTCGGCGGCAGCATCTTCCTGCTGGGAACGCGCAGGCACCACGAGCGCTACCTGCACGATGTCGCGACCCTCGCACTGCCCGGCTGCTTCGCCATGACGGAGACCGGACACGGCTCCAATGTCCGCGAGATCGAAACCACCGCACGCTACGACGTCGATACCGGCGAGTTCGTCATCAATACCCCGTCACCCGACGCACGCAAGGACTACATCGGCAACGCCGCACTGCACGGCCGACTCGCTGTCGTCTTCGCGCAACTCCACACCGACACCGGCGACCACGGCGTCCACGCTTTCCTCGTGCCGATCCGTTCCGCTGACGGTACCGTCCTGCCCGGCGTCGGCATCGAGGACTGCGGTCTCAAGGCGGGCCTCAACGGCGTCGACAACGGACGAATCACGTTCGACACCGTGCGCATCCCGCGCGACAACCTGCTCGACCGCTATGGCAGCGTCAGCGAGGGCGGCGCCTACTCCAGTCCCATCGACGGCGCCGGCCGCCGCTTCTTCACCATGCTCGGCACTCTCGTCGCCGGCAGAATCAGCATCGCATGCGCGAGCCTCAGCGCGGCGAAGAGCGGTCTCACTATCGCCGTGCGCTACACGGATCAGCGCAGACAGTTCGGACCGGATGGCGGCGTCGAAGTGCCCGTCCTCGATTACATCACCATGCAGCGCCGCCTCATTCCGCGCCTCGCAACGGCCGTCGCACTGGACTTCGCACTCAAGTCCCTCGTCCGCTCGTTCGCGCACCGCTCCGACGACGATACCCGCGAGATCGAGACCCTCGCCGCCGCAGCCAAGGCGTGGACCTCCGACTGGACCGTCGAAACACTCCAGGAATGCCGCGAGGCCTGCGGAGGACAGGGATACCTGTCCTCCAACCGCATCGGCGCGCTGCGCGCCGACACCGATGTGTTCACCACCTTCGAAGGCGCCAATCACGTCCTCTATCAACTCGTCGCCCGCGGCTGCCTCACCGAGTACCGCGACCAGTTCGGTGAACTCAGGCTCTGGAACGTCGCGCGCCACATCGCCGCGCGCGCAGCCACCCGCGTCGCCGAACTCAACCCCATCACCACGCGCCGCACCGACATCGATCACCTCCTCGATCCCGATTTCCACGATGCTGCGCTCCGCTATCGCGAGGACCGCCTCACCGCCAGCCTCGCGCGTCGCCTGAGGCAGCGCATCGAGGACGGCATGGACGGCTTCGATGCCCTCAACGAATGTCAGGACCACGCCGTCTTCCTCGGCCGCGCCTTTGCCGAGCGCTTCATCCTCGAGCAGTTTCACGCCGGCCTCCGCGACTGCCCCGACGCCCCCTCGCGCCGGATCCTCGGGCGGCTGGCCGCCCTGTTTGGCCTGGCCCGGATCGAAGCGGGCGCCGATTGGTACCTGGAAACCGGGTACATCGACGCTCCGAAATCCCGCGCTATCCGCAACGCAATCAACGATTTGTGCCGTGAACTCCGCCCCTCCGCACCTGCCATAACGGCGGCTTTCGGTATCCCCGAGATCCTCCTCGACGCCGCCGATCCAGCGATCGGCTGATCAAATTCTGCTTGCCCCGGCCGACCCCTCGTCGCCATCTTTGAGGGGCGCGGACCGCTGGCTGGCGGCGGGTCCGGAGGGAGCCACGGGCGGATGCAGAGGGGGGCGGCGAGGATGAACAGAGGGGACATGGCCACGACCACGAGACGGTCCTCGAACGAAGCGAATGTGGACACGGCGTCGCGGCAGATCACGGAGCTGGCGCATGCGTTCCGGGGGTATTCGCAGAACGTTCCTGGTCTGAAGGTGGACATTGTAGGGCACGTGGCGGGCAGTCAGCAGTACGTGCATCCGGTGGCCGGCTTCCATGTGCGAATGAACGATGAAGCGGGGAGCGGCATCTCGCTGTACGTGTCGTCGCGCTACGGCGAGCTGGTGCGGTGGCGCCAGGGCTCGGGTGCGCTGCGGGAGCGGTTCACGGTGCACATCGATGAGCCGGGATTCGGCTGGGGTGATTCGACGTTCCCGTCAGCCGAGGAACTGGCGCACGACCTGTTTGCGTACATGCAGTTCAACCTGGATGCGATCCGGAAGAACTAGCGGATCACTTCGGCGACGCGGCTTACGGTCCTCTCACCCACCCACCCGCGCTCGGCCGCGTGCCGGGCGGCTGCCAGCGTATCATCCGACAGCAGCAGTTCACTACCGACCGAGCGCACCTCCTCCGCCAGTTCACCGATCGCCCGGGCCCTCGCGGGCTCCGGGGTGACGTTGCGGATATAAACCGCGAGGATGCGGTGGCCGTACTCGTGCACGACATCGCGATAGATCTCCGGATCCTCCTGCCCGCTGTCGCCGACGAGGATGAAGGGCAGGTGCGGGAAGGCGTCCAGGATCTGGCGGATGGCGCCGAGCTTGTGTTCGCCGTGCCCGCGCGGCAGCACACCCTGGTCGCTGATCCCCCAGTCGCGCAGCACGAGGGGTCCGAGCGGGATCTTCTGGAATTCGAGGAACTCCGTCAGCACGCTGTAGAGGTTCCAGGGGCTGCTTGACACGTAGAACACCGGGTTGGCCTCGAAACCCTCGTCCCCGAGATGGAGGCCGGTGTAGAACTCCCCCACACCGGCGAACGGCAGGCGGGTGCGTGCATTCTCGAGCAGAGTGCGGCGCAGCATGGGGATCAGGCGGGTCGCATCGGTGCGGAGGACGGTATCATCCAGGTCGCTGATGACGCCGAACCGGGCGGAGGGCGGCGGCACGAGCACGAGGCCGGTGGTGTTCAGACGTCCGGTGTCCTCATGCACGGGCTCGATGACTTCGATATCGACCATGTGCCACAGGCCGCCGGGGGGCAGTGGCCGGGACGGTGACAGCCAGGCTCGGAAGAAGCCCTCCTCATCGCTGACCGCCTGGCGTTCCGTGCGCTCGATGCTGAGGCGGATCCGGGCGCCGGCCACCTCGTCCGACTCGAGGAGCCGGAACGTAGCGGCCAGGTTGTTCCACCATGCGGCATTGTCGCGGGTCGTGCGCGGCGGAATGTTCGACAGCACGCGTCCGGAGATGAAGACCTCCGAGGTCGTGCCGAAGCCCCGATACGGCACGACCTGGCGTGCACCGGATGCGCCGAAGGGCGCCCTGGCGCGGTCGACCCGCCGCTCAATGGAACGCGCGGCCCGGGCCGCCCACCTATCCCAGTTCATCGTGCTCCTGGTTCCCGGGCGTCACGCTGCGCCCGGTTCGTCGTCCGCTACGTGATCGTCCGCCGCCGGATCGTTGCGCCCCTCGGCGAGCACGTGGGAGAGGACCCGTCGCAGGTCCGTCTCGAGCGCCTTGCCCTTACGCACGACGGCTGCGGTGTGGCGCACCACGCGCTCGCGTTCGTCGCCGGACAGTTCCTTCGCCGAGATCACCACGACCGGTACGTCGCGGAACCGCGGCGTGCCGCGGAACACCTCGAGGAAGGTCAGCCCGTCCATGATCGGCATGACCATGTCGAGCAGGACGAGGTCGGGCTCGAAGTCGCGCAGAACCGTGAGCGCTTCCTGACCATTGGCGGCGGTCCGCAGTTCCGACGCGGTGTCACCGAGCATCTCCTGGAGCAGGGTCCGCGCATCTGCGGAATCGTCGACGATGAGGATGCGTGCACGCCGGGCGCCGAGGTTGCGATCGAGAACTGCGTAGAGTTCCCTGCGGTCGATCGGCTTCTGGAGCACGTCGAGGGCACCGGCCAGCGTGGCGCGGCTTTCCTGCGCGACCACGCTGATGATCACGATCGGTATGTCGCCCAGCTCCGGATCCCCCTTGAGCGATGACAGCATGTCCCACCCGTTGAGGCCGGGCATCATCAGATCGAGCGTGATGAGGTCCGGCTTCAGTTCACGCGCGAGCTTCATTGCGCTCGCCGGCGAGTGCGTCGCGATGGCCCGGCAGCCGAACTCCTCCACGTAGTGCGTGAGCAGGATCCGTGAATCGGCCTCGTCGTCCACAATGAGGACGAGTCGTTCGCCCGGCCGGCCGTCGAGAGGGCCCGCCGCTGCTTCGTGCTCGTCCGCCTTTTCCACTACGCTCGCCGTGGACGGTATCATGTCGACGGTGAACTCAGTACCGGTCTGCACGCGGCTTCGTACGGTGAGAGTGTATCCGAGCAGCTCGCACAACGCACGCGAAATCGGCAGGCCTAGGCCGGTGCCGCCATACTTGCGTGACGTGGTGCTTTCCGCCTGCTCGAATGCATCGAAGATGGCGCCGAGGCGCTCGTCAGGGATGCCGATGCCGGTGTCGCTGACGCGGATACGCGCTGCACGTGCCGTATCGGGATCGACATCGACGGAGATGGTGATCTGACCTTTCTCGGTGAACTTGACGGCATTGCCGATCAGGTTGGTCAGCACCTGCCGCAGCCGTGCGGGGTCCGTAACGTGAGGTGCGACGCTCTTCGGGATGTTCAGCTTGAGCCTGACGCCCGTGCTCCGCACTTGAAGTTCGAACTGCGTCGAGACATCCGTGATGAGTTCCTTCAGATCGATCGTCTCGTTCTCCACCTCGATCTTGCCCGCCTCGATCTTCGACAGGTCCAGGATGTCGTTGATGAGCAGCAGCAGATGCCGGCCGTTGTCCTGGATCCGGTCGAGGTATGCCACCTCCTGGCTGCGCAGATTGCCCGACTTGTTCTTGAGTAGAATGTTGGCGAATCCGATGACCGAATTGAGCGGCGTGCGAAGCTCGTGGCTCATGCGCGCGAGAAAGTCGCTCTTGGTGCGACTGGCCGTCTCCGCGGCGTCCCGGGCGGCGCGCAGAGCGGCTTCCGCCCGATGCCGTTCCGTGATGTCGATAAACGCCGCGATGGTGTACGCGATGCGGCCGCTCGCATCGTAGATCGGCGCAGCGGACAACTGGACGGGCACGTAGCGGTCGCCGACGCGGACCTCCGCGTCATCGATCGTCGCGGTCTGTCCGTTCAGCGCCAGCGCCAGCGGCGTCTGATCCACGGGATACACGCGCCGTTCACCGGCACGGTAAAGCGGCAGCGGATGTGCGCCGTCGTCGATGAGGACCGTCGGACCGAGGATTTCCACGGCTGCATTGTTCGCGAAGCGCGGTCGCCACTCCGTGTCCACCACGATCACGCCGATCGGCAGATTCTCCATGAACTGGCTGAGCAGTGTCTCGCTGTCGCGCAGGGCGAGTTCCGCGCGTCGACGCTCCGTGTAGTCGCGTCGGATCAGCGTCCCCGAGAGCAGAACGATGAGGAAAGCAAAGGCGCCACCGCCCGCTATGAGCAGTGTGGCGAACCATGCGTTCCGGTTCGCGATGCGGGACCGGGCCATGAGACGCTCGATCTCCTGCTGCTCGAAGTCACTGGCCAGGGAACGGACGGAAGCCATCATCTCATCGCCGTCGCCCACCTCCACACGGGCGGCCGCTGCGTCGAGGCCTTCGGCGTCGCGCAGCCGGGCGACTTCGTAGACGAGTCGTATACGCGCGGCCACCTGCGACGCGAGCATGGAGAGGCGGTACTGCTGTTCGGCGTCGGCGAGTGTCGTCTCCCGCAGCGAGTGGATCTGGACGAGGGCGCGGGCGGTCAGGCTGTCGATCGGTTCCAGGTAGTCTGCGTTGCCCGTGATCAGGTAGCCGCGCTGTGAACTCTCCGCATCCGCGAGGCTCAGCAGCACGCTCTGCAGGACCGTCAACGCATCGTGCGTGTCATTGATGTCGCGGGTAGTGGCTGCAAACCGCTGGATACCCGTGATGGATGCGATGCCAATGAGCGCTACGACCGCGAGCGCCATCACGAATCCGGCATTCACCTTCTCGGCGGTCGACCATCTCATCAACGGCTCCTGATGCAGGGATAACGGCCGGCTGCGGCGCGCTGGACAGCTGAAGTGCCGCGTGCCTGCTGACCCGCACGCGATTCCGCTTCACTCTCGTACGTCAAAGATGATCCGGTGTCCTCGGCCACTGCAAGACCTGCTTTCCTCGTGCCGGCTCATCTCCTACCTTGGAGCGCGCACCCATATCACCTCCTGGAGCAGGGAGACCCGAAGCATGCGCTGCTCGATCACCACGATGTTCGTGCTCCTCGCCGGGCTGGCCCCGTGCGATGCGGCGGCACAGCAGAGACCCGAAGTGATGGGCAGGGAAGCCGCTGTGGTCGCCGACCATCCGCTGGCTGCGGCCGCTGGAATGGACGTGCTGCAACGGGGAGGCAATGCCGTCGATGCCGCCGTCACCATGGCGGCGGTCCTCGCCGTCGTGCGGCCGCACATGAACGGTGTGGGGGGCGACGCGTTCCTGCTGCTGCATGAAGCGCGCTCCGGCCGCGTGCGTGCACTCAACGGCAGCGGCCGTTCCCCGGCGGCTGCGACGCCGGCTGCACTCCGGGCACTCGGGCATACGGAGATGCCGGACGCGGGTGTGCTCTCCGTCACCGTGCCCGGCGCTGTACGGGCCTGGGCGGAGGCACTGCGCCGCCACGGGACCATCCCGCTCGATGTGGCGCTCGCGCCAGCCATCCGATTCGCCGAGCACGGCTTCCCCGTCTCGGAGAAGCTGGCCGCCGACATCGCAGCCGCTCGCGACCGCATCAGCGGCGATCCCGCCCTGTCCGCGATCTTTCTCCCGGATGGTGCACCGCCCGCAGCGGGTTCCATCCTCCAGCAGCGTGACCTCGCCCGAACCCTGCAGGAGATCGCGCGCGGCGGTCCCGATGCGTTTTACATCGGCAACCTCGCACGCCGCATCGATGAGTTCATGCGCGGCGCGGGCGGCCTTCTCACGATCGCCGACCTGGCGGATCATTCGACTCTGTCGCAGGAACCGATCTCCACCACGTACGGTGGTTACCGCGTGCTGGCGTTCCCGCCCAATTCGCAGGGCCTCACTCTGCTGATGCAGATGAACATGGCCGAGCTCTACGACCTGCGCGCGATGGGACACAACTCGAGCGAGTACGTGCATACCCTGGTGGAGATCAAGAAGCTCGCGTTCGCCGAGCGCGACCGCTACGTCACCGATCCGTCGTTCAGCGAGATCCCGCTCGACCGCCTGATCTCGAAGCCGCACGCCCGCCAGATCGTCGAGCGCTTCGGGGCGCGGGCTGCGGGCTCCGATTCAGCAGCTGGCACTGACGCGATGGACGCGAACAGCGGGAGTGTCAGTGATGGGCGTGAAGGCGCGGACGCGGGTGGTGATGGCATGGGCGACGGTGACACCGTCTTTCTCGGTGTCATCGACCGCCATGGCAACGCCGTGGCTCTTATCCAGAGTCTCTTCAGTTCGTTCGGCAGCGGGCGCATGGTGCCGGGAACGGGTATCATCCTGCACAATCGCGGTGCGCTGTTCTCGCTCGACGACGGGCATGTGAACGTGCTTGCGCCCGGGAAGCGCACATATCACACGCTGGCCCCGGCGATGGCACTGCGGCCCGATGGCTCGATCTACATGGTGTTGGGCACGCCCGGCGGCGACGGTCAGACGCAGACGCTGCTGCAGGTGTTCAACAACATCGCACTGTTCGGCATGACGCCGCAGCGCGCGGTCGAGGCGCCGCGCTGGCGCTCGTGGCCGGACGGCGATCTTCAGATCGAGGCCGGCGTATCCGGCGTGGAACGGGACGCGCTCACGGCGTTGAACCATCAGCTCCGGGTGCAGGAGACGCCCGTGCCCGCGCTCGGCGGCGCGCAGGTCATCATCATCACCGCAGAGGGTGTCCGGGCGGTCGGCGCCGATCCGCGGCGCGAAGCCTACGGCATCGCGTGGTAGGTACCGGCTCCGCAGTACGGTGCGGCCATCCGCTATGCGCCGTTGAGTATTGCGCGGACCTTCGTGACCAGCATGTCCACTGCGACGTCGTTGTGACCGCCGCCCGGGAAGATCACGTCCGCGTAGCGTTTGCTCGGTTCCACGAACTCGAGGTGCATCGGGCGGACCGTGCGGGTGTACTGCTCGATCACGGATTCCGTGGACCGGCCGCGCTCCATGATGTCGCGTTCGAGCCGGCGAATGAAGCGCAGGTCCGCGTCGGTATCGACGAAGACCTTGATGTCCATCAGTGCGCGCAGCGCGGGATCCCAGAGGATCAGCAGACCGTCGACGATGATGACCTTGTACGGCTCGATGTGCTCGCAGTCGGGGAGGCGGCGGTGTGCTGCGAAATCGTACATCGGCACCGCGACGGCGCGCCCCGCGCGCAGCTCCTTCAGGTGCTCGATCAGGAGTTCAGTCTCGAGAGCATCGGGATGATCGTAGTTGATCGCCAGGCGGGCGGCCTGCGTCAGATGACTGGTGTCACGGTAGTACGAGTCGTGATGAATCACGGTGGCTGCCGCACCGCCGAGATGCCGCAGGATCGCGCGTACGACCGTCGTCTTGCCGGATCCGCTGCCGCCCGCGACCCCGAGCACTATGGGCTTCATGCACACGTCCTTTCGCCGCGCGCAAAATGGACGGCCGCACGCGGGAGTACAAGTGCTCGCGCGTGATCTGCGTGCCTATGCGCACGCGATGATCCATTCGGCGGCGGCATGGGACCTCATGGGCACGGCCGGACTGCTGCCTCCGTGGTGGCCGCCGGTCAGCTACGTGCTCGCTGCTGCCGGTATCGCCGCCGCGTGCCTGGCGGTGCTCGCCGCCATGCTGCTCCAGCGATGGCCGCGTGCCACCGATGCCGCGCCGGCCGGGTCTCCCGCCCGCGATTGGACGCGTACCGCCGGACAGCTGGTCGCAGTCGGCATTCTCCTCACCGGATGGATTCTGCGCGGTGATCCCGAAATCCCGCCGGACATGCCGCTGGTGGCCGCTTCGGTGACCGGAGCGGCGCTTTACGCCGCGTTCACGTTCCGCCGCGGCTGAGGCATCACCGCTGCCACCGCCCGCCGTGCCTGCGCTACCGCCGCCGCGCCATGCGCTACCGCCGCCGCGCCATGCGCTACCGCCGCCGCGCCATGC
>JAGTUV010000221.1 GCA_018224305.1 Gemmatimonadota bacterium | reverse complement strand
TGTCCATACCGGGTGGGGGCACGGAGTTCACGCTCGTCATCGCAGAGAAGGAGCTCGATGCCCAGACCGGTACGTGCGAACCCGCCTACGGCGCGCCGAACACCGGCGGCTGCTACCTCTACGAGACGTTCCCGGGCGGCGTGACGTTCCAGTTCGAGAACGGCGATCCCGCCGGTATCGCGGGCGTGTGTCCCGCCAGCGGCGCGACCGATGCCTACGTCCTGGCGAAATCGGACGATGGGGTCACTACGTTCCCCCCAGCGCCGCCGCAGGGCACGAATCCCATCGTCAACTGCGACAGCGACTTGATTGGCCAGCTGCCGTGGGGGCTGCGGCACCTCGCCCGCCTGATTCTGCCGACTCCCCTCCATGCGAGGGACGAAGGCGAGATGGGCATGGTGGGCAGCTTCAGCACGATCTTCTGGGCGATGCCGGTGGCGCTCGAGTCCTTCGGTACCATCCCCACCGGCCCGGTCGCCCCCGGTCAGGCGCTCCAGCTGTCGTTCAGGGCGGTGCAGACGCACGTCGATCATGACAGCGAGGACGACCACAGCGCGCCTGGTGTGCAGGTCGACTTCAGCCTGCTTTCCGGTGCGGGCTCCCTTTCCGCAACGAGTGCTGTGACGAACGCCGACGGTGTCGTGACCGTCGGCTGGACGCTGCCGCTTACCGAGGGGAACTACTCCCTGACCGCTGCCGTTGCCGGCGTTACTGCGGACGTCGAAGCGGGGACGGCCGCCAACGTCGACGTCGCGGTGCAGACGGGCTCGGCGGTTTCCGGGACGGTCTTCTATTCGACGACTCCCCTGGCCGGCGTGACGGTGGAACTCGTCGAGGGCGCCGCCACCAATCAGGCGCTCCAGACGGCGACGACCGACGCCTCGGGTAACTACTCCTTCACCGATGTTCCGGACGGCACATACCATGTTAAGGCGTATGGTTCGACGACGGAGTTCATAACGTGGAAGGCCAGCCAGGTCACGGTCGCCGGAGAAAACGTCAGCCGGAACATCGATCTCCCGAAGATCATCGTGCTGCTGACGCCGGCATCCGGCTCGACCGTCTTCACGTCGCAGCCTGAACTCACATGGACCGCGAATCCCGAGGCAGTGCGCTATACGGTGCAGATCAACGTAACGGACGGGTGGGAGCTGATCGATCACCCGCTCAACATCACGTCCGCGAGCTACACCGTCATACCGCAACTCGAGTGGGGCGTGACTCACACGTGGCAGGTCGACGCCTACGACCAGGCAGGGCATCACGTCGGAACGACGCAGAGCGCGTTTACACTTACGCCAACCCAGCCGATCGGTTGACACCGCCGTTTCACCTTCGTATCGTGGCGGAGGCCGGCTCCCCGGCCGGTCTCCGCCGCACCCTCCTGATGTAGCAGGTGATCGTGGGTATCTTCTCGCAGGTGCGCGACCGCCGCCTCTTCCAGATCGTCGCCTCCTATCTCGCGGCCGGATGGATCGGCCTGGAAGTCATCGACCAGTTCCTGGACCGCGGCATCCTTCCGGAGATCGTCTACGAGGTGGCACTCCTCGCCTATCTCTGCGGGATCCCCGCGGCGTTCCTCGTCGGCTGGTACCATGGCGAGAAGGGTGAGCAGCGCGTGCCGCGCTCGGAGATCGCCATGCTGTCGGCGCTCGGGGCCGTATTCATTCTGGTCAGCTCCTTCTCGGTTTCCGACTACCGGACGGAGCGGATGGCTCTGGACGCAGCGCGCAACGAAGCGGGCCTCGACCTGCGACGGCTCGGCGTCCTGTACTTCCAGGACTACACGCCCGGACGATCGCAGCAGCACATCGCCGACGCGCTGACCGAAGCGCTCATCGATGAATTGTCACGCGTGCCGGGGCTCGACGTGGCGTCGCGCAACGCATCCGCCTTCGTTGCTGCCGGCGATGTGCCGCGCGACAGTATCGCCCGCATCCTCGGCGTGGGCACCATCGTCGGCGGAATGGTAGAGCCGGCCGGCGACGCACTGCGCGTCACGGTCCGTCTGTTCGAGGGACACACCGGCAATGAGTTCCGCAGCATGGCCTTCACGACCTCGGCCGACGACGTGCTGAACGCGCGCGAACGCGTGGTCTCGGATGTAGCGACCCTGCTCCGGCAGTGGCTGGGCGAGGAGGTGCGCCTGCGGTCGGGCGGGCAGCGCATCACGAACGCGGAGGCGTGGACGCTGTACCAGCGCGCCGAGAAAATCCGCAAGGATGCGGAAGCGCGGGTCGCTGATCACGACATGGAGGCAGCATTCGCCGCATACGCGGCGGCCGATTCGGTACTGGCGAAGGCTGCGCTGCTCGCGCCCGACTGGGCCGATCCCATCGTCCTCCAGGCGACCACCGCATACCGTCGCTCCCGCGTGGCGCACGAGCGGCACGAGATGCTCGGCTGGATCGATCGCGGTCTCGAGCATGTCGAAGCCGCGCTCCGCCTCGCGCCCAATCACGCGCGCGCGCTCGACATGCGCGGTACGCTGAAGTACTGGAAGTACCTCCAGATTCAGGATTCGGATACCGACACAGCGCGCCGGCTGCTGGCCGATGCGCGTCGCGACCTGGAGGAAGCAGTCCGCATCGAGCCGACACTCGCCAGTTCGTTCAGCGTGCTCAGTCATCTGCTCACGCGCGACGACCTCTCGTCCGCGGTGCTCGCTGCGCGCCGCGCATATGAGTCCGATGCATTCCTCGAGGCCGCGCCCGATGTGCTGCTCCGCCTCGTGCAGGGCAACTACGACCTCGAGAACTTCGATCAGGCGCAGCAGTGGTGCAATGAAGGCGCGCGCCGATTCCCGGGGAACTTCCGCTTCACACACTGCCAGCTGCTGCTGCTGACGACGCGTCAGGTCGAGCCCGACGTGGAGCACGCATGGTCGCTTCTCGCACGCCTGGACACGCTCGCGCCGCACAATGCGCACGACTACTGGCATGTGCGCGGCCTCTCACTGGTCGGCGGCGTGATCGCACGCGCTTCGCGCGTCGCGCCCGATCCGCGCACGCTCGCCGACAGCGCCCGCCGCGTGCTCGCGCGCGCCGAGGACGCGATCACGCCCGTCTCCGACCCGCGCCAGGAGCTGCTACCGCAGAGCGCCTACATGTACCTGCTGCTCGGCGACACCGACAAGGCGATCGGCCTGCT
>JAGTUV010000220.1 GCA_018224305.1 Gemmatimonadota bacterium | reverse complement strand
GGCGGCCGAGCAGAAACACTCCTGCCTTCACCATCGTCGCCGAGTGCAGATACGCACTCACCGGCGTCGGCGCCGCCATCGCGCGCGGCAGCCAGAAGTGGAACGGGAACTGTGCGGACTTCGTGAATGCACCGAGCAGAACCAGCAGGAGCATCGGCAGGTATAGCGGAGGCTCCTGCACTACGCCCGCGGCTGCCAGCACCGCACTCAGCTCGAAGCTGCCGGCAATGTGTCCGAGCAGCAGCACGCCGCCCAGCAACGCCAGTCCACCCAGTCCCGTGACGAGCAGCGCCATCCGCGCGCCGGTACGCGCTTCCTCCTCGTGACGCCAGTACCCGATCAGCAGGAACGAACTCAGACTGGTCAGCTCCCAGAAGATGACCAGCAGCACCAGATTGCCGGCCAGCACAACGCCCGTCATGGAGCCCATGAAGAACATCAGACTCGCGAAGAAGCGCGGCAGGTCCTCGCGCTCCGACAGGTAGTAGCGCGCGTACAGCAGGATCAGCAGTCCTATGCCCAGCACCAGGCACGCGAAGACCCACGCGTAGCCGTCCATCCGCAGCGTGATGTCGAGCCCGAGCGACGGCACCCAGCTGCGCGTCGACTCCAGCACCTCCCCCGCGAACACTCGCCGCGAATGTGCAACCACGAGCGCGAGCGCCGCCGCCGTCGGTACGGCCGCGATCCACGCCAGCCGCGCCCGTACGTCGCCCGAGCCCCGCACCAGCAGCAGCGGCAGCACTCCCAGAAATGGCAGCAGAACGATGAGCAGCAGCGTCACACGTCATCCCCAGCGCGAGTCAGGCGCCATCCCCGTGACGGCGGCGGGAAGGTACGCACACAGCGCCCCCGTTTCAAATCCGGCTCGCGTCAAGGCAGCGTCCTGCAGCCGGCGGGGATCGATTCCGGCGGGGTCAGGCTCGGGGGGCATGCATGATAGACAGGCTCACGCGTGCGAGCGGGGGAGTGTGGCTGGCGCTGGCGGGACTGGTCGTGGAAGAGTACGCGGGACTAGTCGGCGAAGAGTACGGCGGTCTCGCGGGCGCCGGTTGGCATTGAGAAGAGGTAGCCCTGAGCGAAGCGTGCACCGAGGCGTCGCAACTGGTCGAGCTGGTCCGTCGTCTCCACACCTTCGGCCACTGCATCGATCGACATGCTGCGGCCGAGGGCCACGATCGTCTGGACGATCTCACTGCTCTCGGTGGCAGTGCCGAGTGAATGCACGAAGGATCGGTCGATCTTGAGGCAGGAGATGGGGAACTGGCGAAGCTCGCGCAGCGACGTGTAGCCGGTGCCGAAATCATCGATGCAGATCCGGATGCCGCGCAGGCGCAGTTCCTCGAGCAGCCGCGCGGAGAGCTGCGGGTTCTGCATGACCACCGCCTCGGTCACGTCCAGGCGCAGCGATTCCGGCGGGAGACCGGTATCATGAAGTGCCTCGTCCACCCGGTCGAGCAGGGCGGGATGCACGAACTGCTTGGCGGACAGATTCACGCTGATCGTGATGTTTGCCGCGCTGGCCGGATGCCCCAGCTGCCACGTGCGCATCTGCATGCACGCCTCGTTGAGCACCCACCAGCCCATATCTACAATGAGGCCGGTCTGCTCGGCGAGTGACATGAACTCCTGCGGCAGCAGCACGCCGCGCGTCGGATGGTTCCAGCGCACCAGCGCCTCCAGACCCATGATGACGCCGCGCTCCAGCTCTATGATCGGATGGTATAGCAGCTCGAACTCGGTGCGGTTCAGGGCGCTGCGCAGATCCTCCTCCAGCTGGCGCTGCGCGATCGCACGGTCGTGCATGTCACTGTCGAAGATGACGTAGTCGCAAAGACCACTCGCCTTCGCCCGGTACATCGCCGAGTCGGCGTCGCGCAGCAGGTCCTCGGCGCGTTCGTACCCGCTCACGCTGATCGCGATGCCGATGCTCGCGCTCACGCCGTCCACCGCGACTTCGGGATTGAACGGTTGCCCGAGACTCTCGCGGATCCGGTCCACGATGAACGTCACGGCCGCGGCGTCCTGAATCATGTCGAGCAGGATCGCGAACTCGTCGCCGCCGATGCGCGCCACCGTGTCACCCTGCCGCACACAGGACTCCAGCCGTCGCGCAACCGTGACCAGCAGTTCGTCACCCGCCAGGTGACCGAGGCTGTCGTTGATCTGCTTGAAGTTGTCCAGGTCGAGGAACAGCACGGCGAAGCCGTAGCCGACGCGTCGCTGTGAATGCGTCAGCAGCCGCTCGAGACGGTCCATGAACACGATGCGGTTCGGCAGACCCGTCAGCGCATCGTGCAATGCGCTGCGCACCAGCTCGTCCTGTGCTTCCTTGTCTTTCGTGATGTCGCGCAGCGACCCGGCATACACCGTGTCGCCATCAACCATCTGCGAGCCGCAGTTCATCACGCACACCATCTCGCTGCCGTCGGCATGACGCAGCGTCAACTCGACACCGTTGATCACCTGGTGTTCGCGCAGGTCCGGCAGGATCCGGTCGAATGCGTCGTGGTCGCACACGAGGTCCATCATGCGCATGCGATACAGCTCGTCACGGGGACGGCCCGCGAGCGACTCGAACAGCTGGTTGACCTCCAGCAGTGTGCTGTCGCGGTCCATCAGGAACAGCGCGGTATGCGACTCCTCGAACATCCGGCGGTAGCGCGATTCACGGCCGCGTAACTCCTCCTGGGCCGCCCGTCGCGCGGAGACATCGCGCAGATGAAGCGCCGCTCCCCCATCCGCCGTCGGGTATCCGCGCACCTCCAGCCACCGGTCGATCGAACGGCAGTGGATCTCCTGCTCGATCGGCACACGATCGGACGTCACGCGCAGGCACTCGCGATGGAACGCCGTTCCGACCAGGCCGGGGTACACGTGCCAGAAACGGCGCTCCAGAAGATCCGCCTCGGCGCGCCCGAGCAGTTCCTGTGCATGCTCGTTCATGAACGCGAAGCGCCATTCCGCGTCCAGGGTGACCATCCCATCGGGCGCCGCTCCAGCCTGCGCGATGGGCGCAGCCGCACGCCATTCGAACCGGCTGCCCAGCAGTTCCAGGTCGCGCTGCACCGCCGTCGCGAGATCCCGGATCAGCGTCATCTCGTCCTGACTCCAGCGCCGCGGCTGTACGTCGCACACCGACAGCACCGCCACGACCCGCCCTTCCACCACGATCGGCGCACCCAGGTACGCGACACGATTGAACTTGTCCAGCCGCGCGACGGAGAAGCCCAGCGGATGACGCGCTGCGTCCTCCACCGCGAACACCGCCTTCGTATCGGCGACGTACCGGCAGAACGTGGCACCGAGCGGCACCTGACGTGTCGCGGACCACGGCTCCGGCACACCCACGTGCCCCACCAGCACCACGCGCTCCGAGTGGACCACCCCGACCATCGCGATAGGCGCACGCAGCGCCAGGCCCGCAAGGCGCGCCGGCCTCCCGAAGATCTCGCGGGCTCCCGGGTCGAGCAGCAGCGCTCGCGCGCTCTCCGCCGTCAGGATAGACCGCCCATGGGTCCTCTGTTGCACATCTTGCATGTGGTTTCCCGGTCGGACCCGTACCACGGCCCGCCCATCCTGGCCTGTGTGGACACCGCGGCTGGAGGCCGCGAGCCAGATCGTAATGATCAAGAAGCATGCACGGCAGAACCCCCGCAGCCCGGCGCTCCACTCCCGGCCGGGCCACGGACGCCACGCCGGAGTCACCCGTCCCGAGGCGGTTGCTCAAATGCTTGCCTCAGCATAACTTGGATACCGGTCCCCGGCATCCCCGGCCGGGGCGGTTTCCGGCACGGAATCTGACATTACCTTCGGGAGGGCGATGAACGCCCCTCGACAAGGAGCGACAGAGTGCGGCTTACACGCCACATATCCAGACTAGTGTTCGGCACTGCCACATTGGCGCTGTTCGGGGCCGCCGCCGACCCTGTACGGGCACAACTGTCTCCGGAAATGGGACCGTTGAACGGCGCCGCTGCGGCGCCTGGCTATCCCGTGCTGCCCACCGAGGCCGGCTTCGCGCTCGACCAGATGCGCAATCAGCGCGTGCTGGATGCCCGGATCGAGACCCGCTTCAACATCAAGCGGCTCTTCGAGGAGCGCGGGATCCGCTATCCCGCGGCCGAGGCATTTATCCGCATCTTCAAGCGGGAGAGAGTCCTGGAGCTGTGGGTGAGGACGGATGGGAACGAGACGTTCGAGCGGCTGAAGAACTACGACATCTGCGCGCTGGCGGGCGAACTCGGCCCCAAGCGCAAGCAGGGCGACAGCCAGGTCCCTGAAGGCTTCTATGCCGTGGACTTCTTCAATCCCGAGAGCGATTACCACCTCTCGCTCCATGTCGACTATCCCAATGTGAAGGACCGCCAGACCGGCGGGGCCATCAACCTGGGCGGCGACATTTACATCCACGGGGGCTGCAACTCGGATGGCTGCCTCGCGGTAACCGACGAGGGCATCAAGGAGCTCTACTGGATCGCCGTGGAGGCCCGTGCAGCGGGGCAACAGCGCATCCCCGTCCACATCTTCCCCGCCCGCCTCGAAGCCGAGGAGCTGACGCGGCTTCAGCGGGTGTTCGCCGATGAGCCCGAGCTCGGAACGTTCTGGGCGACGCTCCAGCCCGGCTACGAGTTCTTCGAGCAGAACCGCCGCATCCCGGCGATTGTGGTCGATGTCGGCGGCGACTACACCGTGACCGGGGCTGCTGCCAACGCCAGCGTGCCCGTCACCTCCCTCGCCCGTCCCGGCGTCGGCGCGTCCCCGCGCGGCCAGGCCGAGCCGCGGCGTGCACCACTGGGCTCGCCGGGCGGGACCTGAGCCGGCGACGCCACTGCCCTTGCGGCAAAAAGGGGATCACCGACGGTTCGGTGATCCCCTTTTGCGTTCCCCGGCCCGACCTGTGCTATCGACGCAACAGGTAGGCAAGCTTCAGGAACAGCCCGTCACGGGACCGGCTGAGCCGGTCGAATGCGAAGGGATCGGTGCCCGTCAGCGCCGCTGCGTACCCCAGGAATGCGACGGTCCCCGGCGTCGGCTGATAGGAGGCGAGGAGCTCGACACTCACGCCGTTGGTCCGGAACCCGGCGACCGGAACGCCGCCGATGACCAGTGGGTCGCCCGTGCGGGCATCGCGAAGCGCATCCCGCCGTTCGGCGCGGTACTCGGCAATGCCGCGCAGGAAGAATGCGCGGGTCGGCTGGAACTCCACACGTGCGCGAGGCAGCAGGGTACGGGCGAACTCGGAGCCATCGCGCTCGCGTCGAATGTGCAGGTAAGAGGTCGAAAGTTCGACACGCACGGCCGACGTCGGCCGGAGTGCGACGGCCGCACGCGCTGCGCGCGAATCGCCTGCACTGCCCTCCGCGAAGATGGTGACGCGCCCTGCACCGGCGGAGGCGCTCGCGTCGAATCGCCGGAATGTCGGTGTGGACCCGCTCAGTTCGAACGACGGTCCGCTGACGTCATCCAGCGGCGTATAGGCCAGCGGCGCAGCGGGTGACCCCGTTTGATACGATGTGTAGGCGTCCGGGTCGAGTTCCACGAAGTTTCGACCTGCGCGCCCGGACAGCTCCCAGTCGCCGCGGAACTGGAGTGATGCGTTGACGAACTCGGAGCCCTCAATGGCCCTGCCCCCGGAGTGACGCCACAGACGGCTCGGCCCGAAGAACGTCGTGATCCGCTCGATGGGAGCGCCTGACGTACCGTACCATGTGAGCCGGTTCATCAGCCCGGCATTGATGATGTTGCTGCGGTTCACGAAGCCCGCGTGGCTCTCGAAGTCCTCGCCCGTGCCGTTGACGCTGTAGTTGAAGCCGAACGCGCGTCCCGTGCGATCCAGCTCGACCTTCCAGATGGGCGCTGCGAGCGTTTCACCCCCGTGCTGCGTCCACGATCCGCCCACCTGCGTCTGGACGTAGTACATGCGCCCGAACACGAGACGCGTATCGAGCGCGGCAACGCGGTTGAATGCCGCTGAATCGAGGACCGACCGGTCAGTGAACGTGGCCCCGATCAGTGAGCTCTGGCCGATATCGCGGCGCAGACGTGTCACGTTGAAGAGCGCGTCCCGACCGGCACCGTCGATGTCCTCGTCAATGGCCGTGAGGTGCGCGATGCTCAATGACCCGACCTTGCCCGTCACCTTCCCGCCCACACTCGGATTCACGATCTGGCGCGTGTACACCAGCTGGTTCGGTGTCGAGAACAGCTCGATGCCCTCCAGGAAAAACGGCCGCTTCTCCGTCACGAAGAGTGCGAAGCGCTCGTTGACCGTGACCTGACCGGCATCCGCCTCGACCTGACTGAAATCGGGGTTCACGGTGGCGTCGACCGAAATGTTCGTGAAGCCGAGCCGCGCGGTCACGCCAATGTCCGGCTCCATGTCACCACGTTCGAATCCCGAAGCCGTGCGCGCTCCCGGTGCGTTCACGGTGAGCGTCGGCTGCGCCTCGAACACGATGCCGCGCCGCAGCTCGCGCAGTCCGGTCAGCGTGCCACCCTGCGCAAGGAAGCTGGCGCTCGCACGACGCACGTCCGGCCACGTATCGACAAAGCCGGTCCGCTGCGTGACACGCTCGATGTTGATGCCCCACGCCATGTCCTGCGACGATGGGTAGCGCAGACTCTTGAACGGGATCCGGACCTCGACGACGTACCCGTCATTCGTGAGTCGGCCCTGTGATTCGTAAAGGAAGTCCGGGCTCGTGTCCGTGTTGCCGCCAAACGTCCGGCCGGCACTGGCAGCACCCTCCGTTCGCACTCCGTCCTGCTGCACGCCGAACGCGTTGACCGCAAAGAAGAACGCGCGCCGCCGGTCGTTGAACGTATCCAGGAAGATGGTGACGCGGTCGTCGCCTCCCAGTGCATCGCGGTTCGCCCGCTTCGCACGAATCGCCTCGGGCTGCGAGTCGTACGCGTGGATGCCGAAGTAGATGGCGTCCGGCGCATACCACACGCGGACGACCGTGCGCTCCGCCGCCGGCCGCCCGTCCGCAGGCTCATACTGCGTGAAGTTGTCGAGCACTGCCGCGCGCGACCACACGTCCTCGTCCATCACACCGTCGATCCGGACCTCATCCTCGAACCGCGGCACTTCCACGCCCGCGCCTGCCTGCTGCAGCGCGAACAGCAAACCGATCAGCAATATCCTGCTCCATTCCCGTCATTGATCAATGCGACCACCAAGCCCGTGTTTCCAGCACGGATCTGTGCATGCGAGCGGACTCGCACGTGTTGCAGAATGTCATCCCCGTCATCCCCCTTGAAATGCGCCGGAGACCAGCCCTCACCGCACCCGTACGCCCACCCGATGAACCACCCCCGCCTCCTCGTATCCCTGGAAGCCGTAGTCGATGCCGATGCGATCCCCCGTGAAACCGGCGCCGAGCGTGAGCGGACGGATGTCGCTGTCGTCGATGTAGCGGACGCCCACGCGGCCAGTGAACGTGCGCCCGCTGACGGGCCAGTACGCCACCTCGATGCCCGCGTGTGGAATGAAGGTCCCATCCTCGCGGTGTGACACCGCAGCCGCAGCCGACATGTCCAGCGGGCCGACCGCCCGGGTCTGCGTCGATGCGCCGAGTGTCAGCGTCCTTGGCAAAGCGAGATCCTCGCCCTCCAGCGCGGGTGAGCGGCCGAGGTTGCGTGCGGAGAATCCGGCCGTGACGAAACCGATCCGGCGCGCGATGCCGATGTCGCCGGCGACCGTCACATCCCGCTCACCGGGCACGCGCATCTCGATGTACGTGGCTGCCACGCCGACGCGAAAGCCCTTGATCACTCGACCGTACCCGGCAGACACGGCCAGCTCGCTGGCATTGACGCCGCCGGATTCGCCCAGTCCGGCTTCCCCGCGGGAGAACGCGCCGGATGCCCGTGTGGGAGCCGACCAGCTCAGGCTCTGCACACCGAACGCCACGCCACCGCCCCAGAACTCAGCCGCAGCCGACAGCGTTGCAAGCGTTGCATACTCGAAGAACGCGAGTGAGCCGCCCATCCCGCGGGCGGCATCGATCAGGCCCGGGTGGTAGAAGATCGCGTCATTGTCGGCACTCGCGAGATGATACGCGTCGCCAAGCGCCGCGGCACGCGTGCTCGCCGGCAGCTGAAGCAGGAGCGGTGCGTTCTCGCGCGCCTGCGCCTGCGCTTGCATTGCAGGGAACAGAAGGAGCAGGGGGAGCAGCAGCACCCGAAGTGATTGGCAGTGTCGCATCGATTACGGTCTCCAGGTCTTCAGACACGATGTGAATGCGAATCGCACTCGCATCCCTCGTCAATACGCCCGCGATCCGTCCTCCCGCAGCTGCGCAGCCCTGAACAGATCGTCAGCCGCCTGTAGCACGATGCCGCGCAGTCGCGGTGCCAGTCCCGGCGTGCCGGCCAGATACGTGCGCACGGCATCCGCCGCGGCCGGAGTGGCATGACCACCGAGCGCCGCATCCAGCCACCGGCGCGGGAAGAAGATGTCGCCCGTGCGCTGGATCTCCGGCAGCAGCTCCAGTGCGGGACGGATGTATTTCAGCGCGTCATCCGAGCGCAGCGGGTGGTTGAGAGCAGCGAGACCATCGAGCGCCCATGGCTCGTGCGAGCGGTTCCGCTCATCGGCGAGCGATGCAAAGAACCTGTCGCGCACAGCGGACTCCGCGGAAAGCGCGGGCAGGATGAACTCGAAGCGCGCACGCCGGTCCGGGTTGTCGATGCGCTCGAGCTGCTGCTCGAGAATCTCACGCCACTGCGGCACTTCACGCAGGGCGAGCGCCGTCGCCAGCGCCGTGTAGTCGCGCTCGGCGAGAGGCAGTCCGGGGATCGAATCCGTCTGCGCCCACACTGCGTACAGACGTGCGATCGTCGCCTGAGTCGTCGCCACATTGCGCAGCGCGCCGAACCAGCTCGCCTTCGCCGATGCATCCGCCGCGTCCGCGATCCCGTTCCACAGAAGACGCTCGAGTGTCGCAGCCGTGCCCGCACGTTCCGCCGGCGTCAGGTACTGCCAGAAGATGCTGCCGATGGAACCGAGGTAACGGGCCGTGAGCAGTTCCTCACGTTCCACAGCTACTGCCGACATCAGTGTTTCAAGAAGTCCAGCCGGTGCGACTTCGCCTGCGAGCATTGCATCGTGCAATGCCAGTGTCGCAGCACCGCGCGCCACGGCTGCATCGACCGATTCAAGGGAATCCAGCAGGAAACGGCGCGTGCCATCATCCAGCACGAAATGCGCATAGCCGAGCCCCGCGCCGTCCGGCAGCACGTATCGCGGTGCGGGCAGGCCAGCCGGCAGTTCGACGCGGACCGCCGGAGCATCGCTCACGACCGGCGCCAGCATCGAGGAGTCCGGCCACGCGAGCAGCACATCCACGCGCTGCGGCCACACGCGGCCGCTGCCGGCCGCGTTGCCGACTACGTCACTCTGATGCACGGTGAGCGTGCGGATGCGGCCGTCGACGAGGTCCACGTCAGCATGGATGCGGGCGCGTCCGGCCTCCTCCACCCATACGTGGCTCCACGCTGCCAGGTCCTGCGGCGTGCGACGGTCGAGGATCGCAACCAGGTCCTGCCACGTCGCGTTGCCGTACGCAAAGTCGCGCAGGTACTGCCGCATTCCGTCGCGGAACGCGTCTTCGCCAGCGATCACCTCGAGCTGCCGCATCACCACGGGCGCCTTCTGGTAGATGATGGCGCCGTACAGCGAGCCCGCCTCGTTCAGGTTGTCGAGCTGCTGGCGGATGGCGTGCGTGCCGGCCGTCCTGTCCACGGAATACGCCGTCGGATGGTGCGCCAGCAGGAAGCGCAGGTCGTGATCGATTCCGGGGAACGACGGGTTCACGATCTTCGCGGCCATGAAGTTCGCGAACACCTCCTTCATCCACACGTCATTGAACCACCGCATGGTGACCAGATCGCCGAACCACATGTGCGCGGTCTCGTGCGCTATGAGACTCGCGCGGCCGAGTCGCTCGTTCTGCGTCGCCGCAGCCTCGAGCAGCAGTCGCGACGCGTTGTAGAGGATCGCGCCGGGGTGCTCCATTCCACCGTACTGAAAGGACGGTATGAGCACGAAGTCGAACTTGCCAAACGGATACTCGATGCCCGTGTACTCCTCGAGCCAGCGCAGCGCTTCGGCGTGCAGATCGAAGATCGTGTCACGGCTGCGTTCGAGCTTTTCCGCGTCCGACTCGCGGTGGAACATCCGCATCGTCCGACCGTCGCGTTCCGCCGTCTCGATCGCGAACCTGCCGGCCGCGAACGAGAACAGATACGTGCTCAGCGGCTGCGTCGGCGCGAATGTGATGCGCTTCCGATCCCCATTCAGCACCACACCGTGCTCCGCGCCGTTGCTCACGGCGTTCCAGTCGGCCGGTATGTCGAGCGTAAGACTGTACACCGCCTTCAGATCCGGCTGGTCGAACGACGGAAATGCGTTCGACGCGCGGTCGGGCACGAACAGTGTGTAGAGGAAGTCCGGATTCCGGTTCAGTGAGCCATCGCCGGCCGTGAACCGGATCTCCAGCTCGTTCGAACCCCTCCGCAGCACATGCGCAGGGATCACGATGTGACCGTTCACCAGCTCGAACGGAAGCCCCTGGCCGTCACGCGTCACGCTGGCCACGTGCGGCGCCGCGGGATCGAAGTCCAGTACCAGCGGCCGGGAGGCGTCACTCAGCGAGAACCGGACGGTCAGCGTTCCTTCGATCTCTGCGGCCGCATCGGCGGGAATGCGGAAGCCCAGGTCGTAGTGAAGCTCGCCGATGGTCCGCGCCCGGTGCATGGCGAGGACCTCGCTCAGGCCTGGCTCTGGTGCCGGTGCCTGCCGGGCACGACTTTCCGCCGGAATCAACAGCAGAAGCAGCGGAACGAGGCACGGTCGCATATTCTTCTCTCAGGGTCGGCGGTGTATGATCGACCCGCGGCGGAGTGGGTGACCCATGCCGCAGCACTTGACGTATTCAGTCCGGTATGCAAGTTCACGCTGACCCTGCGAGCGCCGAATGTCAACTTTTCGTGCTGTTGCCATGCCGCTCCAGTACACCCGTCCCGGCAGGAGAACGCGATGATCGTGCGAAGTGGATACGGCGTGCTGGCAGCAGCACTCCTCATGCTCCCTGTGCCGCAGGGCGCGCAGGCGCAGGCGCAGACGACACCGCGCCCGGCGGCAGCCATGGACTCCGCCCGTGCGGCCGATCTCTACGTCAGCGATCGCCATGAGGATCATCCGGTCGCGAACTACGACGCGCACATCCTCGGGAAGGCGCGGACGGACAGCATCTTCGAGGCGCGCAGCCGCGGTGTTCTCGACTACCGGAAGATCACGTACCGCAGCAGTGTTGGCGACATGGACATTCCGGCATACGTGTATCAGCCGCTGGAGAAGCGCGGCCGCAACGGGCATCCGGCACTGATCTGGGTGCACGGCGGGGTGCACGGGAACTGGACGCCGAACTACTGGCCGTTCATCCGGGAGGCCGTCGAGCGCGGCTATGTGGTGATCGCACCCGAATACCGTGGCAGCACCGGGTACGGTCCCGAGCATCACAATGCCATCGATTACGGCGGCTACGAAGTGGACGATGCAGCCAGTGCATACGACTGGCTCCAGCAGAACCTGCCGCACGTGGACCCGGAACGCGTGGGCATCATGGGCTGGAGCCACGGCGGTTACATTTCCATCCTGGCGGTGACACGCGGCGACCATCCGTTCAAGGCCGCGGCGGCCATCGTGCCTGTAACGAACCTGTTCTTCCGGCTTTCCTACAAGGGTCCGCGCTATCAGCGCAGCTTCTCGACGCAGGAACGGGTGCAGGGGCTGCCGTTCGAGCAGCGCGAGATCTACAAGGAGCGCTCGCCGTACTACCAGGTGGAGAAACTCGAGGTGCCGCTGCTCGTCCACATCGCGACGAACGACAGGGATGTCAACTTCGAGGAGGCCGAGCCGCTCGTCTACAAGTTGAACGTGCTGAAGCCGCACCTGTCCGAGACAAAGATCTATGTGGACCCCGCTCCCTGGGGCGGTTCGGAGGGCCACGCGTTCAGCCGCAGGGTGGACAACGACACACTCGAGCGCGTGGACTCGCCGGCGCAGATCGACTCGTGGAACCGTGTCTGGGCGTTCCTGGGGGAACATCTCCGCCCCTTCGAGGATCCGTCAGCGCCGGCGCCGTCAAACTGAGCGCCATTCTCGTACATTCTCTCCGGGAGGCTGTATGACCCGACGTTACGCCGCCGCAGCGTTCCTCTGTCTGGCCGTGGCCGCCGTTCCTGCGACGGCGCAGCAGGTCCCCACACCTGCATCGCATTTCGGCTTCGACATCGGTACGGACCGCATGATCGCGGACTGGGACCAGCTCCTGGCGTACTACGGGAAGCTCGCGAATGCGAGTCCGCGCGTAACGCTCGACACGCTCGGCACCACGACAATGGGCCGCCCGTTCGTGATGCTGACGGTGACGAGTCCGGCCAACCACGCCCGGCGCGACGAGTTGCTGGCCGTGCAGCGGAAGCTCGCGGATCCGCGCACCATCGCGGACAACACAGAGCTGCAGCGGCTCCTGCGCGAGGCACGCACTATCGCGCTGATCACGCACGCGATCCACTCGACTGAAGTGGGCAGCGCGCAGACGGCCGCGCGGCTGCTCTACAAGCTTGCGTCATCGAACGATCCTGAGACTCTCGCCATCCTCGACAATGTGATACTGCTGGATATCCCGTCGCTCAACCCGGACGGTACGGACTGGGTCAGCGAATTCTACATGGAGAACGTCGGCACGCCGTACGAGGGTGCGGCAGCGCCGTGGCTGTATCAGTTCTACATCGGCCATGACAACAACCGCGACTGGTACGCATTCACGCAGAAGGAGACGCAGCTCACGGTCGAGCATGCGCACAACGTCTGGCGACCGCACATCGTTCACGACATCCACCAGATGGGCGGTAATGGTGCCCGCATTTTCTTCCCGCCCTATATCGATCCCGTCGAGCGCAATGTGGATCCGGCGATCATCACGGCACTGAATCAGCTCGGCAGCTTCATGGCCGCTCAGCTGACGGCCGAGGGCAAGGCCGGCGTCGTCATCAATGCGATCTACGACGCGTTCACGCCGGCGCGCGCATACCAGCACTACCATGGGGGCGTGCGCATTCTGAGCGAGACGGCGTCGGCGCAGCTCGCTACACCGGTGACGATTCCGGCCGAGCGTGTGCGTGGCGGGCGCGCATATGATGCTGCGACGGCGAGCGGCAACTACCCGCTGCCGTGGAAGGGCGGGGAGTGGCGTCTCGGCGATATTGTGGACTACATGGAGAGTGGCGCTTTCGCACTGCTGACGAACGCGGCGCGGAACCGGCCGTTCTGGGTCGAGAACTTCTACCGCATCAACCGCCGCGCGGTCGATGGCTGGGAGAGCTGGCCGGCGGCCTGGGTGATTCCGGCGGACCAGGCGAATGCAGTCGGCCTGTCACACGTGCTGCGCATTCTGACGATGGCGGACGTCGAAGTGCACCGCGCGGGCGCGCCATTCACGGCGGCAGGACGGCAGTTCGCCGCCGGGGCGTACGTCATCCCGATGCGTCAGCCGTACGCATCCTTCGCTCAGACGATGCTCGAGGTGCAGGAGTATCCCGACCTGCGCGAATACCCCGGCGGTCCACCGCGCCGACCGTACGATGTCACGGCACACACACTGCCGCTGCTCATGGACGTCGAAGCCGTCGCAGTCGGCCGCTGGAGCGGTGCGCCGCCCGCGCTGTCGGCACCGATCGACAACGTCGACTGGCGTTTCGACCTGCCGGCCGGTCTCGCTGGCGCCACTACTCCGCGCATCGCCATGTACAAGTCTGCGCAGGAACCGATGGAAGCCGGCTGGACGCGCTGGGTGTTCGACATGCACGGCCTGCGCTATGACACGCTCAAGGACGCACGCGCGCGCCAGGGAGATCTGCGGCGTGACTTCGATGTGATCGTGATGCAGTCGCAGAACCCGCGCTCGATCCGCGAGGGCCACGCGCCCGGCTCTCTGCCGGATCTGTATACCGGCGGCCTCGGCGATGCCGGCGTTGCCGCGCTACAGGAGTTCGTGCGCGCCGGCGGCCGCCTCGTCGCCATCGAGGAAGCGACGGAGTTCGCCGCGGAGCTGTTCGACCTGCCGGTGTCCAGCGCTGTCGAGGACCTGCCACCGCAGGAGTTCTACGTGCCCGGCTCGATCCTGCGCCTCGACCTCGATACACGTGATCCGCTGGCGGGCGGTGTCGGCGATGTAGTGCATGCGTGGTACTGGGGCGATTCACGCGCGTTCGATGTCACCGGCGCCGCCGTGCGGGTCGTTGCGCGTTATGGCGCCGGCGATCCGAAGGTCTCCGGGTGGATCCTGGGGCCTGAGCATATCGCCGGTAAGCCGGCCCTCGTCAGCGCGGATGTCGGACAGGGGTCGGTCGTGCTGTTCGGATTCCAGCCGAACTACCGCGGCCAGACGATCGCGACGTGGCCGTTGTTATGGGCCTCACTCATGCCGTGAATTCATGTGACCAGGAGACTGTGATGTTCCGCAACACACTCGCACTATGCACTTCCGGACTCGTACTCGGCGCGTCTGCCGCATCCGCGCAGGCGCCCGTCATGCCGTCCGTCCACCACGACTATCGCGTGGTCACGGTGGCCGAAGGCCTCGAACATCCCTGGGGGATCGCATCCCTGCCGGGCGGCGACATGCTGGTCACGGAGCGTCCGGGCCGTCTTCGCATCATACGCAACGGATCGCTGCTGCTGGACGCTGTCCCCGGTGTGCCCGCCGTGCTCGCGCAGGGACAGGGCGGTCTGCTGGACGTGGTCCCGCACCCCGACTTCGAGTCGAACCGGCTCATCTACCTGAGCTTCTCGAAGCCGATCGAAGGCGGGGAGGGCGCAACGACCGCCGTCGTGCGCGGCCGTTTCGAGAACGACCGGCTCACGAACGTGGAGGAGATCTTCGAGGCGGTCAGTCGCGGACGCGGGCATTATGGCTCACGCATCGCGTTCGATGGCAGCGGCCATGTCTTCATCACGGTCGGCGACCGCCAGGCACCGTCGACCGGCGACCTGAGCGCCCACCCCGCGCAGGATCTGTCGAACCATCACGGCACGACCATCCGCCTGCACGATGACGGGCGCGTACCGGCCGACAATCCGTTCGTCGGGCGTGCCGGTGCGCTGCCCGAAATATGGAGCTACGGCCATCGCAACGCGCAGGGCCTCGCCGTCCACCCGGTGACGGGCGACGTATGGAGCAACGAGCACGGACCGCAGGGCGGCGATGAAGTCAATCTGGTGAAGGCGGGCCTGAACTACGGCTGGCCCGTAGTCGGCTACGGTGTGAACTACCGCAGCGGCACCGCCATACACGAGGGCACGCATCGCGATGACATGGAGGCGCCCGTGCACGTGTGGGTGCCATCCATTGCTGCATCGGGCATGATGATCTACACCGGCACGCGGTTCCCCGGGTGGCAGGGCGACATGTTCGTGGGCGGCCTCGCGGGCGAACAGCTCGCGCGGCTCGAACTCGATGGTACGCGCATCGTCAACGAGGAAACGCTCGTGCGCGGCATGGGCCGCATCCGCGATGTGAGGCAGGGACTCGACGGCTACATCTACCTGGCGATCGACCATCGCGGCGGTGAGCCCACCGCGATCGTCAGGCTCGAGCCCGCCAACTGATGCGATCGTAAGGTGGGCGGCGCGAATCAGAACGTCTTCGCGCCGCTCACTGGCAGCAGCATCGCGTAGAGCGATGTCGTGCCTGCAATGAACAGCCGGTTCCGCCGCAGCCCGCCGAATGCCACGTTCGCCACGCGCTCCGGCGTCCTGATGATGCCGAGCAGCTCGCCCTCCGGTGTGTAGCAGTGCACACCGCTCGTCGCGCCCGCCCAGACGTGGCCATCCTCGTCCACCCGGAATCCATCGAAGACGCCGTCCGTCGTCTCGGCGAAGACGCTGCCGCTGCCGAGCCGGCCGTCATCGGTCACCTCGAAGACGCGTATGTGCCGCGGGTGGCCGGGGACGTGACTGACACCGCTGTCGGCGATGTACAGCAGGCGCTCGTCCGGCGAGAACGCCAGGCCGTTCGGCTGCACGAAGTCATTGCTGACCACAATCAGCGAACCCGTCGCTGGATCGAGCCGGTATACGTTGCACGAGCCGATCTCGCTCGCCGCCCTGTATCCCTCGTAATTGGAATCGATGCCGTAGGACGGATCCGTGAACCAGATGGTGCCGTCCGACTTCACCACCACATCGTTCGGTGAGTTGAACCGCTTCCCCTCGAACGTGTCCGCGAGCACCGTGATGCGGCCGTCGTGCTCCAGCCGCGTCACCCGGCGCGTGCCGTGCTCACACGTGATCAGCCGGCCTTCCCGATCGATGGTGTTGCCGTTCGAGTAATGAGACGGCGACCGGAACACGGAGACGGCGCCCGTCACTTCATCCCAGCGCATCATGCGGTCGTTCGGCACATCACTCCACACCAGATGGCGCCACGCCGGCACGTACGCCGGACCTTCAGCCCAGCGGCATCCTTCGTACAGATGGTCCAGCCGTGCGCTCGTACGGATCAGGCGCCGGAACCGCGCGT
>JAGTUV010000219.1 GCA_018224305.1 Gemmatimonadota bacterium | reverse complement strand
TGGTAGTGGGATGGGGAGTGGGAGTACCCCTTTAACACACCCGCTCCGACTCCCACGACCTCGAACGAAGTGAGAAACCATTGAGACTGGCAAAACGGGCGGGCGAGAAGCCGTCGCTCTGGAAGAAGATCAGGGATGTCGCGCTGACGGATGTCGGCGTGCTGGTTCGCGGGCTGGACGAGGGCTCGCTGGAGAAGATCGAGGAGACGCTCCTGGGCGCGGACTTCGGCGTACCGGCAACCATGCGTCTCGTCGACGTGGTCGAATCGCTCTCGCGCGGCGGGAAGATCAGGACCGAGCAGCAGTTTCTGGAAACGGTCGAGCGCGAGATCGTGGCGATCCTGTCGGAAGGGAGGGCGGACACTGCACTCGTGCACGCAGCGGAGGCACCGACCGTATACCTGATGGTCGGCGTGAACGGCGTGGGCAAGACGACGACGATCGGGAAGCTCGCGCATCGGCTGAAGAGGGACGGGAAGCGCGTCCTGCTGGCGGCGGGCGACACGTTCCGTGCGGGTGCCATCGATCAGTTGCGCGTGTGGGCGGAGCGCGTGGGCGTAGAGTTCGTTGGTGCGCAGCCGGGCGCCGATCCGGCATCGGTAGCGTTCGATGCGATCGATGCCGCGTATGCACGCAGGTCGGACGTCGTGATCATCGACACGGCGGGCCGGCTGCACACGCAGGATGACCTGATGACGGAGCTGGAGAAGATCGGCCGCGTGATCGACCGGCGTCTGCCTGGCGCTCCGCACGAGACGCTGCTCGTGCTGGATGCGACCGTGGGCCAGAACGCAGTCGCGCAGGCGCGCACGTTCGGTCGCGCGCTGCCGATCACGGGGCTCGTGCTCGCGAAGCTCGACAGTACGGCACGCGGCGGGATTGTCGTCGCGCTGAAACAGGAGTTCGATCTGCCGGTCAAGCTCGTCGGCACCGGCGAGGGGATCGATGCACTGACGACGTTCGATCCGCAGCAGTTCGCGAAGGACGTACTCGAGACCTGAATGGCGTTCACGCCGCTCGATCAGTCCGCGCAGTTTCTCAAGGCGGTCGGCCCGCGCCGCGCCGAGGCGCTCGCGCGTCTGGGTGTGCATACTGCACGCGATCTGCTGTTTCACGCTCCGCGCCGCTACGAGGACGCGAGCACGGTCTCACGCATCGGGAGTGTACAGATCGGAGATGATGTCACGGTGATCGGCGAGGTGGCGGCGAAAGGAGTGCTGCCGACACGCTCGGGTCTGCGCGTATTCCAACTCGTGCTGCGCGACCAGAGCGGCTCGATCGAATGCTCCTTCCCCGGTCAGCCGTTCCTCGATCGCTCATTCCGTCGCGGTGACATCGTCCTGGTCACGGGTCCCGTTCGTTTCTTCCACGGCAAGCAGATCCAGCCGCGTGAGTACGTCGTGCTCGGCAACGCCGCCGACGGCGTGGAGGCCGCGGGCAAGGTGCTTCCCATCTACGCCGCGACGGAGGGCCTGTCACAGAAGGTCCTGCGCGCCATCATCGATCAGAACATCGATCGTCTGCTGCCGCTGCTGCAGACGGAGGATGCGGTGCCGCGAGCACTGACGGAGGCCGCGTCGCTGCCGACTCTCATGCAGGCGATCGTAGCGCTGCACCGGCCGGAGACCGTACGGGATGCGGAGCGCGGCCGCCGCCGGCTCGCGTTTGACGAATTGCTCTTCCTGCAACTGCTTCACGCGAGTGCGCGACGGCAGAATGCGGCGGAACGGGAAGGCACGCCGTTCGTGCGGACGGACGAACTCATCGCCCCGCTGTACCGTGCGCTGCCCTTCGAGCTGACGGGTGCGCAGACGCGCGCCGTTGCCGAGATCTTCGAGGACATGTGTTCGCCGCGGCGCATGAACCGCATGCTGCAGGGCGATGTCGGGTCGGGCAAGACTGTAGTCGCGCTGTTCGCAATGGTGCTCGCACTCGAGAGCGGGTACCAGGCCGCGCTCATGGCACCCACGGAGATCCTCGCAGAGCAGCATGCCCGCACGCTCAGCGGGCTGCTGGCGCCGCTCGGTGTCGCGGTCACACTGCTGACGGGGCGCCTGCCCGCCGCGGCGAAGCGCGCTGCACATGAGGCCATTGCTTCAGGTGAGGCGCGCGTAGTCGTTGGCACACACGCCCTCATTCAGGATGCAGTCGGTTTCCAGAGACTCGGCGTCGCCGTCACGGATGAGCAGCATCGGTTCGGTGTGAAGCAGCGCCTCGCGCTGGCGCAACACGGTGATGGTATCGATGTCCTCGTGATGTCGGCCACGCCGATCCCACGCTCTCTCGCACTCACGCTGTATGGTGACCTGGACCTCTCGGTGCTGGATGAGCTGCCGCCCGGACGGCAGAAGATCCGCACTGCAGTGCGTTCCGAGAGTGCGCGCGAGCGCGTGTACGATTTCGTGCGTGAAGAAGTGGGCCGCGGCCGCCAGGTCTACATCGTCTACCCGCTGGTCGAGGAGTCCGAGAAGCTGGAGCTGCGCGCCGCATCGGTCGAGTATGAGCGGCTGGCGTCGGACGTATTTCCTGGCCTGCGGCTCGGACTGCTGCACGGTCAGATGCAGGGCGATCAGAAGGATGCGGTGATGCAGGCATTCGCTGCTGGCGACATCGACGTGCTCGTTGCAACGACCGTCATCGAGGTTGGAATCGATGTGGCGAATGCGACGGTGATGGTCATCGAGCACGCGGAGCGGTTCGGCCTCTCACAGCTCCATCAGCTGCGAGGCCGGGTCGGGCGGGGCGGCGAACAGAGCTACTGCATCCTGATCGCCGGCGAGGGTGCGGAGCGTCTCCAGGTGCTCGCTCGTACCGAGGATGGCTTCGAGATATCGCGCGCCGACCTGGCGCTCCGCGGCATGGGTGATTTCTTCGGCGCCCGTCAGCACGGGCTGCCCGATTTCAGATTCTTCGACCCGCTCAAGGACGACGACCTCATGTTCCGCGCCCGTGATGCCGCGCATGCCATCATTGCCGCGGATCCGACGCTGAAACACCCGGAACACGCCGGCCTGCGGGCAGTGCTGGGCCGTCGATTCGCCGATCGCGCCGCGCTCTACGGCGTCGGCTGAGCGGTCGCCCATGAGCAGGCGGACTGTCGCGCAACGGATCCGGAGCCACGGCTCGGAGATCAGCGGCGGACCGCAGCGGGATCGGCGGGCAGGGCGCTACCCGCCGGGGTCGGCAATCCGTTGCTGCGCATGGAGATATGTGTCATATTCCGGCGGGCTCAATCCCGGTTCGGATGGTTCGCGCCGGACTCATTCGCCCATGCACAGACTGCAATTGAAGGTATAGATCGATGCGACGTACGGCAGAAATGAGCGCATTGCTGGTCGAGGACGACGCAACGACGCGCGCGCTCATCGAGCGCCAGCTCCGGCGTGCGGGGGTGGAGGTGCTCGCTCTGGAATCGGGGGAGCGGGTGCTGCGGGACGCCGCGGATCGCTACACGTCCTTCGATGTGGTCATCCTGGACATTCATCTGCCCGGCATGTCCGGACTGGAGCTGGCGAGCCTGATCCAGGCGCGCCGCCCCGACCAGCCGATCATCGTGATTACCGGCGACCCGGATCCGCGACTGGCGCGTGAGGCGCTGTCGAGCGGGCCGGTCAGCTACCTGCTGAAGCCGTTCGAGCTGTCGCAGCTCCTTGCTGCGGTGGAACGGGCAAAGCTGGATCGGAGCGAGGCGGCGCCGGCGGCGTCGTCGTCGAAGGGCTGGCTCGACCTGGTGGAGCAGTCGTACATGGGATCTGCGCACGCCCGTCGAGTGGGACGCGTGGCCCTGGCGGTCGCGGAGGCGCTCCCGGGCATGGAGTCGCGTCTCGATATCGGCGACCTGCTCGTGACGGCGTGGTCGCACGAGCTTGGCCGGAGCGGCTCCGACGGCGATCCGGTGGCGATTGCCAGCGAAGGTGCACGCGTGCTGAACGATCTGGGCTCATCCACCAAGGTGGTCCGGTGCGTCCGGTCACTGGCCGAACGGCACGACGGCACGGGTGGTCCCGGTGGCATCGCCGGTGACGAGATTCCGCTGATATCGCAGGTGGTCGCGGTCGCCGACGCGCTCGAGCACTATGCGGCGGCGAGCATCGGTGAGGAGGCGACGCCGGCCGAAGCCGTTGACCGCGGTCTCAGCCTGCTCAAAGCGCAGCGCGGAACGATTTTCCGTCCGGAAATCGTCGACACGGCGTGCCGCCAGCGATCACGGCTGATCACGATCTGCGCGGATTCGGATCTCATGCGGCAGGGTGCAGGGCCTGCCGTCGATGCGCTCACCGATTCGCGGGAACCGGCAGATTCAGGCGCATGGTCAGCCCGCCGTCACGGGACGGGGTGATGTCGATGCGGCGCGGTTCGTAGGGAATGTTCGCCGGGCCGGCGCTGTTTCGCAGATCGAGGATGAACAGGACGACGCTCGCGGCCAGTCCGACCTGTCCCGCGATCAGCGCGCTACGCGCCTGCCGGTCGAGGTGTCTCACGTCCTGATACCGGGATTCGAGTGCGCCGTCCGCATACGCTCCATCCGGCAGCCGGTCATCGCAGCGATCCGGATCGACCAGACACTCCCGCTCCAGCTCCTCGAACAGCTCGTCCGCGCGCCGGTTGTTCACCACGCCCCAGACCGCCAGGCCGGTCCCGCCCGCCGCCGTGGTCCACTTCGCCACCCGCAGGAGTCGCCAGTTGTTGCGTGACGCTTCCTGCAGCGCGTCCGGCGACGGTGCCTGGTCTGCGACCGTGACAGGCACGTCTCCGGCCGTGGGCACCTGCCCGGCCAGTGACGCGCTCTCGAACGATGCATCGGCGAATGCGAACAGCATGGCGAGTGCGGCAATGCGTTTCTTCATCCGATTCATTCCGGTATCAGCTTGATGAGGCGGCCGGTCAGGGTACCGACAAAAACGCCGTGCGATCGCACCACGGCGGGCGCGCGTATGGACCCGTCGAAGCGTTCCTGCCAGACGAGCGTGCCGTCGTAGCGCACGAACGTGAGCCGTCCGTCCAGAGTGCCGATCAGTGCGCCGTCGGCAGTCATTGTCAGTGATTCCGTAGCCGCACCGCGCAGCGCGATGATGCGGCGGGCGCTCGCCGGGCCGAGTTGCAGCAGTTCCGCGGACCGTGTCAGCACGAACACGCCGGCATCGGTCAGTACGGGCGCGGCGAGCACGGGGGCGGAGAGCGAGTGCCGCCACAGTTCGCGTGTCCCGCCCTCGACGTAGGCGGCGACGATGCCGGGTTGCATCGCGATGACGAGAGTGTCACCGCGTACGGCCATCGGCGCGGATGGCTCACCCGCGAGCGCTGTCCGGCTTCCCACTTCCCCATTCGTTCGACGGATGCGATAGAGCGTGTCCTGCACGGCGACGAGCAGATCGTCCCCCAGCATGATCGGCGGTTGCACGGGGAGGCCGGAAATCCGGGTGCGCCATACCGGGACGCCGTCGGCTGCATTGACAGCCTGGATGTCCCGGGTCGTGGCGAAATAGATCCGGTCATCCGCCAGAGCGGGCTCGGCCGCGGCCGGCGATCCGATCCGACGGCTCCACTGCCGCCGGCCCCGATGCAGATCCAGCGCGTAGAGGGTGCCGTTGCGATGCTGGGTCGCAAAATAGACCGTGGATCCGACCCGGAGCAGTTGCCCGGCCACAGGGCCGTTGAAACGTCGTGTCCAGTAGCGGCGTCCGGTCTGAGCATTCGCCGTGACGACCTCGCCGCCGCTCACGGCCGTCAGGATGAGGTCGCCGTGAATGATCGGCGAGACCGGCAGGCCCCGCCCGAAATCGATGTCCCACTCGACCTGTACCCGCTGCGGCACGCGCTCCCCGATGTAGGGCGCGTGCGAGAGGTCGCCGAGTCGCGTCATCCAGTCACCGTCCGGCAGTTCATCCACGGCCCGGGACACCCGGAAACAGCCGGAGCCGATGAGAGCGGCCACGGCGCACAGGGTCAATGCGCGCAAATTGACTCTGCATCGTGACGCGTCTAACTTGCTGCCCCGCGCCGACCCGGCGTGGCGGTCACGTGCTGTGTCGCGGTGCAACGAACCTGCAAGAAACCGGATCATGTTTCCCGTATCAGATATCAGGGACCTCGGTCGTCACGAAGCGGATGGTGCTGCCGTGCGCGGCTGGGTCCAGACGACGCGTGTTCACGGTCGCGTCGCATTTGTGGTCGTGCGCGATGGCACGGGCATCGTACAGTGCGTCGTAGTGCAGAAGGAAGTCTCGCCTGACCTGTGGCAGCTCGTCCAGGAGTTGACACTCGAATGCAGCGTCATCGTGGCCGGCGCCGTCCGTGCCGACGCCCGCGCCCCCGGCGGATTCGAGATGAGCGTGCAGCAACTTACGCTCGTCGGCGCCTCCGAGGACTACCCGATCCAGCCGAAGGAGCACGGCGTCGACTTCCTGCTCGACCACCGCCACCTCTGGCTGCGCTCGAGCCAGCAGCGCGCCATCATGCGCGTGCGCAGCGAGGTCGAGCAGGCGATCCACGACTTCTTCCATCAGCGCAACTTCGTTCGCATCGACACGCCGATCCTGACCGGCTCGATCGGCGAGGGCGGCGCCGGCCTGTTCCCGGTCGACTACTTCGAGGAACAGGCATACCTCGCCCAGACGGGTCAGCTCTATGGCGAGGCCGCGGCGGCCGCGTTCGGTCGAATCTACTGCTTCGGGCCCACGTTCCGCGCGGAGAAATCCAAGACCCGCCGCCATCTCACCGAGTTCTGGATGGTCGAGCCGGAAGTCGCCTGGAACGACTCGGAGGACAACATCCGCCTCCAGGAGGACTTCGTTTCCTACATCGTTGAACGCGCACTGGAGCGCTGCCGTGACGAGCTCGAGACGCTCGAACGCGACATCGCGCCGCTCGAGCGCGTGAAGCCGCCGTTCCCGCGCCTCGACTATTCCGAAGCCATTCGCATCCTCCAGGAGAAGGGCCACGAGATCAAATGGGGCGACGACCTGGGCGCCCCGGACGAGACCGTGCTCGCCGAAGGCTTCGACCGCCCCGTCTTCATCGTGAACTACCCGAAGGAGGCCAAGGCGTTCTACATGAAGGAGAATCCCGACGATCCCCGCACCGTATTGTGCGATGACCTGCTCGCGCCGGAAGGCTACGGCGAGATCATCGGCGGCAGCCAGCGCGAGGATGATCACGACCGGCTGCTCGCCCGCATCCGGGAGCAGGGCCTGCCGGAGGAGAGCTATACGTGGTATCTCGAGCTGCGCAAGTACGGCACCTTCCCGCACTCCGGCTTCGGGCTGGGGCTCGAGAGGACGGTCGCGTGGATCACGGGGCGGCCGCACATCCGTGAGATGATTCCGTTCCCGCGCATGCTGAACCGGCTGTATCCGTAGGACGGTGTCGTTGACTGGAGCATGGGGGGAGTTGAACTTCGGGGATGTATTCTCCTATGCGCTCGCTGTTCACGCGGGCGATACGCTCCTCCATGTCGGCACCGACTTTTCCGGGACAGACATTGCGTGACAGAGCTACCCGCTAGCGTCGCTTCACCTCGTCCCACAGAACGTCGAGTTCCTCGAGCGTCGCGGTGCCGAGCCGCACCCCGCGCGCGTGCGCCATTTCCTCGAGCGCGGCGAATCGTGCCGAAAATTTGGCGTTTGCGCGCACCATCGATCGCATCGCGTGGACACCGGACAACCGTGCCAGGTTGACGACGGCGAACAGCAGATCGCCGATCTCCTCCTCCAGGTCGTCAGTGCCGGGGCGATCGAGCAGTTCGCTGACCTCTTCGATCTCCTCGCGCACCTTGGCGAGCGCGCCGCCTGCGTCGGGCCAGTCGAAGCCTACCGTCGCCACGCGCTCCTGAATGCGTTGCGCACGCGAGAGCGGTTCCATACCGCTCGCGATGCCATGCAGCAGCGACACCGCACCGTCGGATTTCTCCCCGTTTGAATCCGATCGTTCCTGCGCCTTCAGCATCTCCCATTCCACGCGTGGGCCGTCGCCGTAGATGTGGGGATGACGGCGACGCATCTTCGCTTCGAGCGTGGTCACGACGTCCTCCGCCGAGAACGCGCTCCGCTCCTCGGCCAGGACGACCTGGAACGCGACGTTGAGGAGCAGGTCGCCCAGCTCGGCCCGCAGCGCGGCGTCATCGCCGGCGGCGACGGCGTCAGCGGTCTCGTGGGCCTCTTCGAGGAGATAGGGCAGCAGCGACTCAGGCGTCTGGGCAGCGTCCCACTCGCAGTTGGCGCGCAGGAATCGGACGAGATCGAGCGCGCGGTCGAGAGATGACGCTGCGGCCTGAGACGTACCTGCGGCCAGCGGGTCACCGGAAGCAGGGCGTTCCGGAGTGGGGCTTTCTGTCGGAACTGTGTTGTCCGGGGTGTCGGCGGGCACTTCGGAGTCCGGTTGCGAGGGTGTCACGCGGCGCCTATACTACCCGTTCTTTGTCCGAGATGTCAAACGACTTGCAGACGCGGGCGTGGGTCGAAGTCGACCTGGAAGCGCTGCGCGAAAATTACAGGGCGGTGCGGGGTGCGGTCGGGGACCGGCCGGCGATCATCGCGATGGTCAAGGCCGATGCGTATGGCCTGGGCGCGGACCGGGTCGTACGCACGCTCGAGCCACTGGAGCCGTGGGGCTATGGCGTCGCCACGGCGGATGAGGGCGTTGCGCTCCGGGATTTCGGCGTGCGACGCCCCATTGTCGTTTTCGGGCCACTGCCTCCCACTTCGGTCGAGACGGCTGCGCGGGCGGGGCTGAGCGCGACGATCTCCAACATGGATTCGCTGGAGCGGTGGGCGTCTGCGGCCACGGGCGGCAGGCTCGATTTCCACGTGGAGATCGATACGGGCATGGGCCGGGCCGGTTTCGACTGGCGCGATACGCCTGAATGGTCGCGTGCCGTCCAGGAGATTGCGGCCGCCAGACGGGTCCGCTGGACGGGCGTGATGACGCATTTCCACAGTGCCGATGGTGCGGATGCGAGCGCCTCCGTGCAGTGGGAACGCTTTCAGGAGGCTTTGGGCCAGTTGCCGGTGTCCCGCGCCGACCTGATGGTACACGCGGCGAACAGCGCGGCGGCACTGCGCTGGCCGCAGTATGCCGCAGACGCGGTCCGCCCGGGCATCTTCCTGTACGGCGGTCATCCGGCGAATCATGCCGGGGAGCCCGTGCCGGCCCCGAGACCAGTGGCAGCCGTGAGAGCGCGGCTCGTCCTCGTGCGCGATGCCCCGCCCGGCAGTACGGTCGGATACGGCGCCACGCATGTGGCGAAGGAGTGGGAACGCTGGGGAACGCTGGCGATCGGGTACGGCGATGGACTGCCGCGCCGGCTGGGAAACCGGGGCTCGGCGATCGTTCACGGCCGGATCGTTCCGTTGGTCGGACGGATCTCCATGGACATGGCGGTGGTAGACATAACCGGCGTGCCCGAGGCGCGTGCGGGTGATGTGGCCACGCTGATCGGTTCGGACGGCGATGCCTGCATCACGCTGGACGAGGTGGCGGAGCAGGCGGAAACGATCAGCTACGAGATCCTGACAGGGCTGCGGCCACGATTGCCGCGGGTGGAGAAGGGTGCTTGGACCGAGAGGAACTGATAGCGGCCGCGCGCGGTGCGCGGGATCGGGCGTACGCCCCGTACTCACGGTTTCGCGTCGGCTGTGCGCTCCTGGCAGAAAGCGGTGCGGTCTACACGGGCTGCAACGTTGAGAACGCGTCGTACGGTCTGACGATCTGCGCGGAACGGGTCGCAGTCGTGAAGGCGGTGGAAGCGGGGGAGCGGCAGTTCGTTCGCCTGGCTCTCGCGTCTGACGCCCAGACGCCCGCGGCGCCCTGCGGCGCGTGCCGGGAGGTCATGGCGGAATTCGCGCCGTCACTGAGAATCGAATCGGTCGCGCCGGATGGCACATCGTGCGAATGGACGCTCGACATGCTGCTGCCGGCGCGCTTTGAATTGCCTGAAGCGGAGGTATCGTCTTGAAGCGTTGGTGGTGGACACTTTGCGCGGCGCTGTTTGCCGGCGCCTGCACGCAGGACAGTCCGACGGAAGCGGGGTCCGGACTGTTGCCGCCGGATGCGATCCGCACATTCGAGTTCGTGATCGGGCCGGAACGCTACCTTCAGTGGGATACGGCGTTCGGGCTTTACAGCGCGACATCGGAGGCCGATTACACGCTGATCGCGAACGATTACGAGGGCGTGCTCAACAGCCGCGTGCTGCTGCGCTATTCGATTCCCCGCACGATCAGTGTCCTGGATACGCTCGGTGTACTGCGCACGGATTCCATGCCGGCATACTTCGCCGGTGACCTTCGCGTGCTGATCGACACGATTGCGAGCACAGCGCCATCCGCGACGCTCGACCTCTACCGCACGACCGAGGACTGGGACAGGCAGACTGCGACGTGGCAGCTGCGCGTCGATTCGACGGGTGTGCAGCTGCCGTGGTCGCAGCCGGGTGGGTCGCCCGGCGCACTGATCGGCAGCAACACCTGGGAAGAGGGCGATACCGTCCTCGTTGCAGTGGACTCACTGACCATCGCCGACTGGGCGGACACGACGAGCGTGACGCGCGGCGCGGTCCTCGGATCCAGCACGCCCGGCACGCGCCTGCGCACGGTCCTGCCGACACTTCGTCTGCGCGCACGCAGTTCACTGAATCCGGACACCGTCGTCGAGATGACGCTCGCGCCCGGACGCACATTCATCTATGAACCGGAGCAGCCGGACTCCATCGGCGTTCCGCGTGTCGGCGGCACTCCGGCATGGCGTACGGTGCTGCGGCTGCGCGAGCGGCTCGACACACTGACGGTTGCCTGTCCGGGCATCCCCGGCTGCACGCTGCGACTCGGCGACGTGTCCATCAACTATGGTGCGCTGCTGCTTCAGCCGATGCCATCGCCGCCCGGCTTCGCGCCGGAGCTTCCGCTCAACATTGCGCTGCACGCACTGCTCCCATCGGACCTGCTGCCGTTGATTCGTTCGCCGCTCACGCCGGCCCTGGGCCTGATCCGCGGCACGATTCCACCATCGAGTTTCATGGCACCGGGTGCGCCGATTGTAGAACTTCCCGCGACGGAGTTCGTGCGCGTTCTGTTCTCGGCGCCGAATGATGTCGATTTCGTACCGACACACATGGCGTTGCTGCCGGCAGGATCCACCCGGACGTTCGGTTTCGGCACGTTCGCCGAGATGCCGAGTCTCAGAATTATCGTGACTACTTCGAGGGAGTTGCAGCTGCCATGACGAGCACACGTCGCATTTCCGCGCTCGCGCTGCTCATGGCCTGCGCATCAGCGCCTGCATCCGCGCAGAGCCTGTTTGCCACACGCGGTCTGGGCGTGCCCGTTGCGCCCGTCGACGCACGCGGCGCTGCGCTGGGCAGTATCGGCGTAGGCCTGCTGGGCTTCCACACGTCGATGGTCAATCCCGCAGAGCTTGCAGGGCTGTCGCGTCGCGGTGTGTCCGCCGCGCTCCAGCCGATCAGCACCTCCGTCGATGTCGACGGCGTGGAAGATGGCACGTCCGGCACGCGGTTCCCGGCCGTCAGCATTCTCTATCCGGTGTCGCCGCGACTGGTGCTTTCGGTCGGTTATGGCGGGTACCTCGACCAGACCTGGGGCGTGGTGTCGCAGTCGCAGCAGGTCATCAACGGTGAGAATGTCACCGTCAACGATCTGCTGCGTTCGACCGGCGGCATCGCACAGATGCGGGTGAGCGCGTCGTACGCGCTGTCGCCGACATTCGCCGTGGGTGGTGCTGCGGGGCTGCTCGCCGGCAACGTGGACCGTCTCGCCGTTCGCACGTTCGCGGACTCGGCGAACTCGATACAGTTCTTCGAGGAGCGAAGGCGGTGGCGGTACTCGACGCCGATCGGTGTCGCGGGTTTCCGCTGGGACCCCGCGAGCGGCATCCGTATCGGTGCCAGCATCATGGCCGGCGGCGAACTCGCGGCACGCAGCGACGATCAGGGCGCCGAGGAGCGCGACTACGGCTCGCCGCTCGAGATGCATGCCGGCGCAAGTTTGCGAATCTCCCCTCTGCTCATGGCTACCGCGGGAGGCTCGATGGCCCGAATGCCTGTGACGGAAGGGACGACGGTCACGAGCGATGTATTGCGAGTCGGCGGCGGCCTCGAGTATCAGGGCCTGCGTTCCGGCCTGCGTACGTATCCGGTCCGGCTCGGCATGCGCTGGTCCCAGCTGCCCTACCACATGGACGATGAGGCGCAGCCGACCGAGCTCGGCTTTTCCGGCGGCCTCGGCTTCCGCCTGGGGGATCCCATGGATCCCGCCGCCGTCGCCGACTTCTCCCTCGAGCGCGCATCACGAAGCGGCCTCGCGGGAGGCGCAGTATCCGGTGGCGTTGACGAGCGACTCTGGCGCTTCACGTTCTCCCTTTCGCTATTCGCCCGCTGATCGTCACTGCGCCGCAGGATGACCCCGCGGCGCAGTGCGGAAATGACCCGCAGCGCGCTGGCGGGGTAGTGATTCGTGCGGATAGCCCCGGAATTACGGCCTGACTGGACATGGAAGCGCCCCGATCGATGACACAGATTGATTCCGTTCGAAAGACGGCGTACGTCGAGACGTACGGCTGCCAGATGAACGTCAGTGATGGCGAGCTCATGCTGGGCATCCTCGCCGCGGGCGGTTATGACATCGTGGCTCAGCCGGAGGATGCCGACGTCGTGCTGGTCAAC
>JAGTUV010000218.1 GCA_018224305.1 Gemmatimonadota bacterium | reverse complement strand
TGCGGCGACGTCGCACCTCGGGGCGAGTCATGAAGATCGGTCTGATCAGCGATACCCATAATCAGCTCCGCCCTGAGGTGTTCGAGATCTTCGAGGATGTCGAGCTCATCCTGCACGCGGGCGATGTCGGCGCGATGGATATCATCGCCGAGCTGGAGACCCTCGCTCCAGTGCATGCTGTCATGGGGAATACCGACTCGTCGGCGCTCCAGTCCCGGGTGCGCGATGAGATCCGGCTCGAGCTGGAGGGTCACCGGGTGGTCGTCGTCCACGGCCACCTGCTGGGATCGCCGAATGCGGACCGTCTGCACGCCGCGTATGCGGATGCCGACGTCATCGTGTACGGCCACACGCATCGTCAACGCACCGATCTGCGGGACGGCTGCCTGATCGTGAATCCCGGCGCTGCCGGTGCCGCACGCTTCGACCTGAAGCCGTGCGTCGCGATCCTGACGCTCGAGCCCGGCAGGCCGCCGCACGTGCAGCACGTTCCCATCGCGACGAGCTGAGCGGCGATGCAGATCTGGATCGATGCGGACGCCGCGCCGCGCGACGTCAAGGAGATCGTGTTCCGCGCAGCGCAGCGCCTCGAGCTCCGGACGGTGATGGTCGCGAACCAGCGGCTATCCTCTCCCCTCAACAATCCGTTCGTGAGCACCGTGGTGGTGAAGGGCGGTCCGGATGTCGCCGATCAGCACATCGCCGATCACGCTGCGACGGGCGACGTCGTCATCACCGCCGATATCCCGCTGGCGGCGATCCTCGTGGAGAAGGGAATCATCGTGCTCGATCCGCGCGGTGAACTCTACAGCGAGGAGAATGTGCGGGAACGCCTCTCCATCCGGGACTTCATGGAGACGCTCCGCGGATCGGGCGTCGAGACGGGCGGGTCGAGGCCGTATGGTGCGAAGGACAAGCAGGCGTTCGCAGGTGCGCTCGATCGCGTGCTGACGGCTGCGCTGCGGAAGCGCTGAACCATGCTCCGGTCGACGCGTCAGAGTATGGGCAGGCGGCGAGGCGCTGATCGGCCGTCGACGCGCCACGTGCGTTCGAGTTCGTGCGGCCGCAGCCGGAACCAGCGCGCGAGCAGCAGGATCTCCGCCGCCTGAGTCGGTGCGACGCGGGCGAACGTCTCCCTGCGCCGCAGGAGCCGGGATGCCCGTTCAGTCAACTCCTCCCTCGCCGCCTCATCTTCGGGTGCAAAGCGTTCCTCGCGGATGCTGCCGCGACGGATGATGTAGACGCGATCCTCGGCGGCGGTGCCCGGCACTTCGTAGACGAACGACAATGATTCAATGAATCCGCGCAGCGATACGAGCTCAGCGCGGGCGTCCTCCAGGCGATGCATGCGGTCGCGCAGCCCGGCCGCATACTCGAACTGGAGCCGGTCGGCGGCCGCGTCCATTCGCTTGCGCAGGATCGTGAGCGGGATATCGGCATCGCCGTCGAGGAACCGGCGCGCGAGTTCGACCTGAGCGTGGTACTCCGCCTTCGTGCAGCGCCCGGCACAGGGGGCGATGCACTTGCGCACGTCCGCGCGCATGCACAGCGGCTGCGGGTCGGCGCCGAACAGGTCGAGCTGATCGGCAAAGCGCATGCGCGTTGCTGCGGCGCAGTCTCGCAGTTCGAGCAGGTCACGAATCTCGCGCACTACATCGCGCACGCGGGCCGGGCCACGGAACGGACCGAAATAGATGGCTCCGTCATCGAGCACCTCGCGCACGACGAGCAGCCGCGGCGCCTCCTCGCGCGTCAGCTTGACGAAGCAGAAGAACCGGTCCCGCTTGTGCTCGACGTTGAACGGCGGTCGGCACCGCTGTATCGATCGCATCTCCAGCAGCAGTGCAGCGAACTCGCTCGGTGCGTACTGCCAGTCGATGCGATGGGTATTCGCTATGATGTCCGCCGCCTTCTCACCGCGATCGGCGCGGAAGTACGACATCAGGCGTGTCCGGACGCGCACGGACTTGCCGACGTACAGCACCTCGTCGCCCGGCCCCATCATGCGGTAGATGCCCGGGCGGTTCTCGCATGTCGCGCGCACATCGGCGCGCAGTTCAGCCGCGGGGCGAGGTGTACGGGCAATCATTTCTGGCAGGACGGGCAGTAGAACGCGGAGCGGTTCGACAGGACGACCCGCTTGATCAGAGTCCCGCACTCAATGCACGGCTCTCCCTGCCGATCATAGACGCGCAGGCTCCGCACGAACGCGCCCGGTTCGCCGCTGGCATCGCGATAGTCGCTGATCGTGGTGCCACGTGAGTTGATGGATTCACGGAGCACGTTGCGCAGCTCATCGCGCAATGCAATCGTCTCCCGGCGGCGCAGCGTCCGCGCCCGGCGCGTCGGCCGAATGCCTGCCCGGAACAGCGCCTCGATTGCATAGATGTTGCCCACGCCGGCGATCCGCTTCTGATCGAGCAGCCAGTTCCGGATCGGGGATGTGGACATGCGGCTGAGCGAATGAAGCAGGTCGGCCGTGAACGCATCGGACAGCGGCTCGACGCCCAGTTCCGCGTCGCGCGCAGACCAGCCGGCCTCGTCACGAAGGTCGAGGTCACCGAAGCGGCGGGCGTCGTCGTAGAGTATCGCACGACCGTCGCGCAGGTGCAGGCTCACCGCGATGTGCCGCAGCTCGCCCGCCCGGGAGGCGTCGCTGGTTACGACACGTCCGGTCATGCCGAGATTGATGATCAGGCGCAGACCGGCGTCGAACTCGATGACCACGTTCTTGCCGCGGCGCGACACTCCGGTCACCGTGCGCCCGCGCAACCGGCGCCCGAGCGCGGCGGCAGTCAGGCCGGTGTGGAGGACGTCCGGGCGTGCGACCGAGACACGCGTTACGGTGCCGCCCGGAATGCGTGCGCGCAGGTCCCGCACGATCGTCTCGGCCTCCGGCAGTTCCGGCATCTACTCGGCCTCCGGCAGTTCCGGCATCTACGTGGTCGATGCCTGCGCGCGCGCCAGCTCGCGCCACCCGATATCGCGGCGATAATATTTGCCGGGGAAGTGGATCGCGTCGGCCGCCCAGCGGCTGCGTTCGGCTGCAGCGCGCATATCCGATGAGAGGGCGGTCACCGCGAGAACGCGTCCGCCGGACGTCACGAGATGTCCGTCCTTCATCGCAGTACCGGCGTGGTAGACGAACACATCGGACGCTTCATGCACTTCCGGCGGGATCGTAACGCTGACCCCCCGCTCATACCTGCCGGGATAGCCGCCCGAGGCGAGCACGGTGGTCAGCGCCGAACCACCATGCCAGTCGAGCTTCAGTCCGCGGATCGATCCGCCGCGCGCGATTGCATGCATCGGTTCCAGCAGCGATGATCGCAGCAGTGGTACGACCACCTGTGTTTCGGGGTCGCCGAATCGGGCATTGAACTCGATGACCTTCGGGCCGGATGACGTCAGCATCAGGCCGGCATAGAGCAGGCCGCGGAACTCATGGCCATCCTCGCGCATGGCGGTCAGCGTCGGCAGCAGGATCTCACGGCGCACCTGGTCGAGCAGCTCATGCGTGGCAATGGCTACAGGCGCATACGCGCCCATGCCGCCGGTATTGGGACCGGTGTCCCCTTCGCCGATGCGCTTGTGGTCCTGTGCCGGCAGCATGACCACCGCTTCAGTACCGTCGCACAGCGCGAAGACCGACAGCTCCTCACCGGTCAGGAACTCCTCGATCACGACCTGACTGCCCGCACTGCCGAATGCCTCGCCGGCCAGCATCGCGCGCGCATGATCGAGCGCCTCGTCCACGGTCTCACACACGATGGCGCCCTTGCCGGCGGCCAGGCCCGATGCCTTCACCACGATCGGCGCGCCACGCTCGCGGATGAAGTCTGCTGCGCGGTCGAAGTGGGTGAACGTGCCGAAGCGTGCTGTCGGTACGCCCGCGCGCTTCATCAGCGTCTTCGCGTACACCTTGGACGCCTCGATTGCCGCAGCGCCCAGTGTCGGGCCGAAGAGCGGAACGCCCTGGCGCGCAAAGAAGTCGGCAATGCCTGCTGCGAGGGGCCCTTCCGGCCCGCAGATGGCCAGATCGATGCCGTTCTGCTGCGACCACGTCGCGAGTGCAGGGATGTCGGACGGATCGAGGGGCAGCGCAGTCGCGTCGCCCTGCGTTCCGCCGTTGCCGCGAGTGATGTAGAATTCCGCGTTGGGCGCGTCCGTGCGGAGTTTGCGCAGCAAGGCGTGCTCGCGCCCGCCATTGCCGACGATGAGGATCTTCATTTCGCAGGTCGCGTCTGGTGAAAGCCGGTGGTGAAGGCAAGCTAAGGGATGCGGGACGGGCGCGGCAAACCCCGTGGGTGAGCCGGCAGTCGCCCGTCAGGCCCGCGGACGCCGCGGACCCTGCGCCGATCGTGCGGTGGAACCGGTTGGTCGTGCGGCGGAACCGGTTGGCCGTGCGGCGGGATTGGTCGGCTATGCGCCGCGCGGCTGAATCCCTCCGCTATGCGTCGGTCGTGCGACGGAATCCGTCGGCAAAACGGTCGCGGGTCTGGCGGAGCGCGTCGGAGAACTGCTTCGCGAACGTCTGCGCATCCTCGCGATACGCCTTGGCGGCGGCGGCGAGGTCGTCCTTGTATGGGGCCGCGTCATCGGTGCGGTGCCGGTACTCGCCGCGCAGGACGCGGTCGTAATCGCCTGCCTCGATCCAGTCGCGCAGCTCGGCGGCCCGCAGCACGTGGAACGGGTGGGTGGCGCCGAGCAGGTTCAGCACCTTGAAGACCATGTCGGCGGCGTCGCCGCCATCGCGATACTGATCCGCCTGGATGAGAAACTCGTTCAGGTTCGTCTCGTCGTCGCGACCGCCGCCGGCCAGGCGCATGAACGTGTTGAGGGTCTTTTCAGGCTTCTGGAGAGCGAGCAGGCCGGCGCGGTCGGCGGACAGCTCGCTCTTGCGCTGCCATTCTAGCAGAGCGACGAGCACGACGCGCGCCGCCAGACCGACGACCGGGAACCCCATCTGCGCGAGCTGCATGAGCAGCACGATCATGGTGCGGTACAGGACGTGGCCGGACAGGACGTGGCCGAGCTCATGACCGAGTATGTACGTCATCTCATCACGGTCGAGCAGCCGGATGGTGCCGGAGTTCATCACGATGAACGGGCGATCCATGCCGTATGCGCCGGCATTGACCAGTGGCGTCTGTGAGATGAACAGCTCGGGAGGATCACTCACGTCGAGGGGCTGACAGACTTCCAGATAGTGTGCCCAGACCTCCGGAAACTGACGGGGTCCGACCCGTACGGCGTTGGCCTGGAATGCGAGCCGGATCGGCTTCTCGCCGAAAATGCCGAAGATCGTGCGCAGCACCTGATCGAAGACCGGGATGCGACGGGCTGCCTGGAGCGCGGCGCGGTCGGCCGGATGTTCCCACGCGCTCGGATCGATGTCGCGCAGGATCCGGCGGGAAGGTGCGTCGAGCGGGTCGGTCATGATGGTGCGTCTCCTCGAGGGGGTGTGCCTCGATTTACGTTTCGCGAGGCGGCGCGGTTTCGCGCTCGCTCATTGCCGGCGCAGGACCAGGCCGGCGCGGGTGCCGCGGAAGCTGCCATCGGCCACGGCGACAATGCCGTTCACGATGACCCACGCGATGCCGTCCGGGTACTGGTGCGGCTCGGCGAACGTGGCCCGATCCCGGATTGTGGCCGGATCGAACACCACGACATCCGCGTACATCCCCTCCGCGATGCGGCCGCGATCGTCCAGACCCAGGCGCTCTGCCGGCAGCGACGTCATCCGGCGCACCGCTTCGTGGAGCGTGAGCACCCCTCGTTCGCGCACGTACTCGCCGAGTACTCGCGGGAACGTGCCGTACGCTCGCGGATGCGGATGTCCATCACCCGGCCGTGAGAGTCGACCGTCGGACGCGATCGCGGTCCACGGGTGCGCCATGATGCGCTCGACATCGCGTTCGTCCAGAACGTGGAAAATCGCGGTGGCACCGCCGCGCCGCATAGCCTCGAGTACCAGCTGCGCACCGGTTTCCATTGTCGGCTCGAGCCCCTGCCGGAGCGCCCAGTCATGCAGCGTCTGCCCCTCGAGCGATTCGTCCCAGCGCACGCGCGAGAACTGGACGCGACGCAGGTCGCGACCGCCGCGATCATTGACGAGGTTCCAGATGATGCCGGTCGTGATGCTGTCACGCAGGACGGGGTCGCGCATCCTGTCCTCGAGCGCTTCGCCACCGCCCGCGAGGGACCACGGCGGCATCAGGATGCTGATGCCCGTGTGCGTCGCCGTGTAGGGGTACTGATCCGCCATCACATCGATGCCGACCGCGCGTGCCGAGTCGATCATCGCGAGCGTCCGCACGCTGCCGCCCCACATGTCCGCGCCGACGACCTTGTGGTGCGTGAGCACGACCGGAATGCGCGCGCGCCGCCCGATCTCGATCGCTTCGGCGACGCCGCTGAACAGGTCCAGGCCCTCGTCACGCAGGTGGGATGTATAGATCCCGCCGCGGCGTGCGGCGACTTCGGCGAGCGCTACCACTTCGTCGGTGTCCGCGTAGAAGCCGGGCGTATAGCGCAGACCCGTGGACAGGCCGAACGCACCCTCCTCCATCGCCCGGTCCACCATGTCACGCAGGCGCTGCAGCTCGGCGGCTGTCGGCGCGCGGTCGTCCATGCCCATCACGCTGCGACGGATGCTGTTGTGACCGACGAGGAAGGCGACGTTCATGCCGGGAGCGAACGTCTGCAGGCTGTCGAGATACGCGCCCAGCGGCAGCGGACCGCCGCCATCCGGATTGCCGAGCGCGGTCGTGACGCCCTGCCGCACGTGGCTTTCCGCCTCCGGCAGCTCCATCAGGGGATCGAGGTGCGCGTGCAGGTCGATGAAACCGGGCGCAACGACGAGTCCGTGCGCATCGATGACGCGTTCCGCGTTCGAGCGCGCCAGCGGCGTGCGTGACACGCGGACGATCATGCGGCCGGTGAGCGCTACATCGGCCGCGAAGGGCGGAGCGCCCGTCCCGTCAATGACCGTTCCGCCGGTGATCAGGATATCCCATTCCTGCGCCGCCGCCGGCGTTGCGGCTGCGGTCAGGACGAGTGCGAGCGCTGCGGCCCGGCGGGGTGTCCACATCATGATCTCAGTGCCTGTTCCAGATCCTCCAGCAGATCCTCCACGTCCTCGATCCCCACCGACAGTCGCACCAGGCCGTCGCTGATTCCCATCCGGTCCCTCATCTCCTTCGGCACCGACGCATGGGTCATGATCGCGGGATGACCGATCAGCGATTCCACGCCGCCGAGCGATTCCGCCAGCGAGAACAGCCGCGTCTTCTGCACCACGCGCCGGGCCCGGTCGAGCGAGCCGAGCTCGATGCTGATCATGCCGGTGAACCCTTTCATCTGCCGCTTCGCGAGCGCGTGCTGAGGGTGGTCGGCGAGGCCCGGGTAGAACACGCGATCGATGTCATCGCGCCCGGCCAGATATTCCGCCACACGAGCGCCATTGGCGTTGTGCCGCTCCATGCGCACGTCGAGCGTCTTGGTGCCGCGCAGCACGAGCCACGCGTCCCACGGACCGGGCACGGCGCCGGCAGCCTTCTGCAGGAAGCGCAGTTCCTCGGCGATGTCGTCATCGTTCGTCACCACAATGCCGCCGACCACATCCGAGTGTCCGTTCAGGTACTTGGTGCTCGAGTGCACGACCATGTGCGCACCCAGCTCGAGCGGGCGCTGGTTGTACGGCGACGCGAACGTGTTGTCAACGACGATGTGCACGTCGTGGCGCGCTGCGATGTCCGCGATCACGCGCAGGTCCGACAGCTTCATCATCGGGTTCGTCGGCGTCTCCAGATGAATCAGCTTCGTGTTCGGCCTGATCGCATCCTCGACCCGCTGCGCATCGCTCGAATCCACCGCCGTGAAGTCGAGTCCGAACCGGCGCATGACCTTGTCGAAGAAGCGGTGCGTCCCGCCATAGACATTCTCCTCGTAGATCACGTGGTCGCCAGCGGACAGCCGCTGCACGATGGCGCCGATGGCGGCCATGCCGCTGGCGAACGCCATGCCGTGCGTGCCGCTCTCGAGCGCCGCGATGTTGCGCTCCATCGCCTCGCGCGTCGGGTTCTGCACCCGCGCATATTCGTACCCGCCCTTCGGCTCGCCGAGCTTCGGCTGCACGTACGTCGATGTCTGAAAGATCGGCGGCATGATCGCGCCGGTCGTTTCTTCAGGCTCCTGCCCCGCGTGGATCGCGAGCGTGCCGAAGCGCTGTGATTTCGCCATGAACCGTTCCGGTGTGTGTGATGTGAGGACCGGTAGCGAACATACCCGGCCGCGAGCGCTGGCGCGAGCCTCGCATCCGGCATACACTCCGCGCCGCAACGTCAGCCATGGAGCAAGCGTGTCCGATCCCATTCTGTCCCACGACCGGGTTGTCGATGAAGGCGCCGAGCCGCGCGCCTGGATGTACGTACTGCACGGCGTCTACGGCGCCGGCCGCAACTGGGCGTCCGTCATCCGCCGGATCGTGCGCGAGCGTCCCGATTGGGGCGCACTGCTCGTCGACCTGCGACAGCACGGCGACTCGCAGGGGTTCGCGGGCCCGCACACCGTACAGGCCGCGGCGGCCGATCTCGATCGCCTCGCGGAGCACACAGGAATCCGGCCGGACGTCGTGATCGGCCATTCGTTCGGCGGCAAGGTTGCGCTGGTGCACGCCGGCCTCTCGAAGGCGCCGCCGCGCCAGGTCTGGGTCATAGACTCCACGCCGCAGCAGCGCGAGCCCGACGGCAGCGCCTGGGACATGCTCGAGCTGCTCGAGTCGCTCCCGCACCATTTCGACAGCCGTGACGATCTCATTGCCCAACTCATGGAGCGCGGCCAGCCGAAACCCCTCGCCCAGTGGATGGCCACCAATCTGGTGGCACACGATGGCGGGTATCGGTGGCGGTTCGACTTCGACTCGATCCGCGAGCTGCTCCTCAGCTTCTTCGATACCGACGCCTGGGACGTCGTCGAGAATCCGCCCGACGGCATGGAGGTCCACCTCGTAAAAGCCGAGGACTCGCGTGTCCTCTCCGGGGCGGCGCTGGAGCGAGCGGAAGCCGCGGCGGCGGAGGAGGCGGGGACGTTCGTGCACCACGTCGCGGGCGGCCACTGGGTGAACGCGGACAACCCCGCCGCGCTGGAGTCTCTGCTGGTGCAGATGTTGCCCTCTGACTGAAGCTGGAGGCATCATTGCGCCGGTCTGGCGTGCCGGTCTGGCGTGCCGGGCGGGAGCAGGCCGGGCAGCCACAGATCGAACGGTGCAGCAGGCCGGGCGGGAGCGTAGACCCTGACAATCATCCGGAGCGGCGACTGCCGCTTGCGGACTCTTGAAGACATCACCGGCGATGGAGGCCGTAATCCATGCCATTCGATATACCGTCCGACCTGATGGTGAGTGTGTCCGGCGTGCGTGGTCGCGTCGGTGCGGGAATGACGCCGGAGGTTGTGGCCCGATTCGCATCGGCGTTTGGTGCATGGGTGCGGGAGCGAAGCGGCAAGTCACGACCGAAAGTGGTGCTCGGCCGGGACACGCGGACGTCGGGTCCGATGTTCAGCCGGATCGTTGCAGGTGCGCTGCAGTCGGTGGGGTGCGACGTCATCGAGATCGGTGTTGCTCCGACGCCGACGGCGCTGTATGCCATCCGCGAACTGGAGGCGGATGGCGCGATCGTGGTCACGGCGAGTCACAACCCGGTCGAGTGGAATGCGCTGAAGCTTGCGTCGTCGGAAGGCATGTTCCTGGACGCCGACGAAGCGCCAATGATGCAGGCGTACGTGAACGACCGTGAGATCGAGCGCGCGTCCTGGGACGCACTGGGCGAAGTGATCACGGACGATGCGGCCGTACAGCGGCACCTGGATGCGGTGCTCGGGATAACGTATCTGGATCGGGATGCGCTTCGGGAACGGCGGTTCCGGGTCGGTCTGGAATGCATCAACGGCGCCGGCACGGTGCTGCTGCCGCGGTTGCTGGAGGAACTGGGCTGCGAGGTGGTGGGCCTGAACCTGGAGCCCACGGGCCGGTTCGGACGGGAGCCGGAACCGGTGGCGGAGAATCTGGGCGACCTGGAGCGGCTGGTCCGGGAGCACAGTCTCGACATCGGCCTGGCGACGGACCCAGACGCCGACCGGCTGTCGCTCGTGAGCGATGCCGGCCGTGCGATCGGCGAGGACTTCACGCTGGCACTGGCCGCGGCCCTCGTGCTGCGGCACCGGAAGGGCCCGGTCGTGACGAACCTGTCAACGAGCCGGGTCGTGCAGGACGTGGCGGATGCGGCGGGTGTCGAACTTCAGCGCGCGCCGGTCGGAGAGATCAACGTTGCGCGGCGGATGGAGCAGGTGGGAGCGGTGATCGGCGGCGAGGGTAATGGCGGCGTGATCCTGCCGGATGTGCAGCTGACCCGGGACGCGGCCGTCGCCGTCGCGCTGGTGCTCCAGATGCTGCTCGAGGATGGACGGAAACTGAGTGAGATCGTCGCCGGCCATGTCGGCTACACGATCGTCAAGGACAAGCTGCCGCGCGATACCGGTTCGCTGGACGCGGCATACGCCATGCTCGAAGATCAACTCGGGGCGCCACGGTCCGATCGTCAGGATGGACTGCGGCTGGACTGGCCGGAGGAGCGGCGGTGGGTACACCTGCGGGCGTCGGGCACGGAGCCGATCCTCAGGATCATCGCGGAGGCGCCGTCGGAGGAAGGTGCGCGGGAGTTGGTGGGGAAGGCGCGGGCGGCGTTGGGGACGAGCTGACTGCGGGATTGCGGGATTGGGACTGCGTTGACTGAGGGATTGGGACTGCGGGTTGGCTGCGGGATTGGGGCTGGGTGGGGTTGCGGGCGGGACTGCGGGTGGGTGGGGTGGTAGGTTGAAGGGGGACGGGGT
>JAGTUV010000217.1 GCA_018224305.1 Gemmatimonadota bacterium | reverse complement strand
CGCAGCGTCGACGCACGTTTTCCACACATCCCCGTGGATAACCGTCGCCAGACCTGTGGAAACCGTGTGGAGAAATACGAAAAAAGTGTGAATTGAAACTGTTACAATAGCCTAAAGCGAACTGGTACAATTCGATGCGCAGACCGCCCGGATCAGAGGATCCAAATGGTTTTTGGGATGACAGGTAAGGTGTTGCCGTGCAATCACATAGCGACATTGGTGAAAGGCTTGCCATGGACCCGGCCCGATGGTATCATTGTGTCAGACGTCAGCAGCAGAGCGGCCTGCTCACTGCACCGACGTCGCTCTCGAATCGGACGCTTTTCGAGAGCAGCTCACTCGAGAGTTCAGAAAGAGTGAGCCGGCTGCGAGGTAACTGGCCGCAGTCGATAAGGTCCCAGGCCAGGGACACCGTGTCGCAGGGCCGTGAGACACGAGAAGAGAGAGGGATCCGGCACGTCGCAAGACGTACACTGAACCTAGCGGAATCCAGGCTCTCGCCAGTAAACAGAAACCCCGGTGTTGCGGATTCGTCCGCGGCGCCGGGGTTTTCTGCGTTGAGCCTCTACGACGGGCCGGAACGGCGGACAATCGGACCCGCGGACAATCCGGACAATCCGGACAATCCGGACAATCGGACCCGGGTTTCAGATGCGAGTTAGACCCATCCAGGCATGGGACCGCCCGGCATCGACCTGCATCTTCCGTTCGGCACCCGCGTACTCGCGGTCGTAGCGTAGGCTCCCCCAAGGCAGGCACGCCCGCCTGGATCGAAATCGCCCTCCAGAATGTGGAAAAAGGATAGATGGACCGGCTTAGGTGGCACGTGGAAACCAGGTCCGGCAGTGCCGGCCGGTCCGGCAGTGCCGGCTACAACACGTTGCCGGGCGCGAGCAGGTCGTGCGGATCCAGCTGCTTCTTCACCGCCCGCATCACCGAGATCTGAAGCGGTGTCATCTGGAGCGGCAGCCAGCGTCGCTTGATCTTGCCGATGCCGTGTTCGGCGGCGACCGTACCGCCCATCCCGAACACCATGCGCAGCGTCTCCTCGACCACCTGCTCGTAGCGCCCGACCGCGGCCGCGTCACTGCCGATGAAGTTGGTGTGGGGGTGCCCGTTCCCGGCGTGGCCGAACACGAAGGGCTGCGGCACGCCGTGCGCGTCCGCGGATGTGCGACAGGACGCGATCGCTTCCGCCAGCTTCCGGTACGGTACCGCCCAGTCCGTCGAGACCTTGCGGCCGCCGGCCGGACGGAACCGCGAGCCGCGTTCGTTCATTGCGGCCGGAATGGCGTGGCGCTGGCGGCGGGCCTCACGGAGCGCTGCATCGTCGAGATAGGCGCGGATGTCACCAGTATCTGCACCGTGTCGTTCGGCGAGCTCGAGCCACGGTTCGAACGGCGGCTCCGTGCCGCCATCGTACGTCTGTTCAACATAGACGATCGGCAGGGCTGTCGCTTCCGGGTCGGTGCTGCCGGGACTGCGATAGATCGCCGAGGTGCGGGCGTCGAAGTACTCGAGGCAGCGCGCGCGCACCGCGCCGGACTCGCGCGCCTCGACCACGAACGCGAGTGCCGCCTCTTCCGTCCGGAACGGAATGGCGAGGCCCATGACCTGTGCCGGCTTCGGCAGCAGGTCGAACTCCGCTTCGAGCACCACACCGAGCGTGCCCTCGCTGCCCACGAACCAGTCGACCGGATCGTGCGCGAACGCGAAGCCGACCGTGTTCTTCTCGAGCACCGGCGGCCTCCGCAATTCCACCACCTCGCCCGTGACGAGCGCAACCTTCAGCGCGCGCACATGCACGCGCGTGGGTCCGTACATCAGCGTGCGCGCGCCGGACGCATTGCATGCCACCGCACCGCCGACCGTTGCTTCGACCTCACTCGTCGGGTCGGGCGCGAACATCATGTCCTGCTCGCCGGCCGCACGAGCCAGGTCGGCGATCATCACGCCGGCTTCGACACGTGCGGTGCGCTTCACCGGATCGATGTCGAGGATGCGGTCCAACGCCCGCAGCGAGAGCAGGATGCCGCGGTCGGTAATCGATGCCCCGGTCGTGCTGGTCTGACCGCCGGCCGTAGTGACCGCCATGCGATCGACGACCGCGCGTCGCAGTACTTCCGCTACATCGCGCTGAGTCTTCGGACGCGCGACCGCATCCGGCTCCATGTACATGCCCGATGCATCGGCAGCAACACTCGCGCGGACGTCCGGATCCCGGTTCAGTTCTGCGCCCATCGAATCCTCAATCCTCGCGGAACACGGCAATGCTGATGGACAGGATCTCCGGTATCGCCGCCAGCTTATCGCGCAGGCCGTCCAGTCAGACGCCGGGTCAGATCGAGCGCCTGGGTGATCAGTGATTCGACTTCATCCCCGCCGGCCCGGCGGCTGGCACGCCAGTAGAGCACCTCGCGGCCGATCGCCGCGGCACACACATCCGGATGCGCCTCGAAGAATTCGGCCACATGCCGGTCGAACACGTCGCGCACCGCCGCTTCGTCCTCACCCCGCAGCACGAACATCCCGGAAAACAGGGGACGCCGCTCCAGGTCGATGTCCTGGTAACCGAACGCCTTGGCGATCGTGTGGAAGAAGCGCTGCGGGCGCAGGGAAAACTTCGGCAGGTCGACCGCGTTACTTACCGTGTACACGACGGTCTGATGATGGCGGCTCTGCGAGTTGCCGCCACCGGTGGTGTACGAGAAGTCGAAGAGCAGAGCACGGGGATCACCGTCTGGTGACGTCATCAGGTTGGCGAAGGTGTGTCGGCGACCCTGCGTGAACAATTCGAAGCGACTCAGATCAGGCAGAGTCTCCAGCGCTACGTCACCACGATAGTTCCAGCCGAGCCGAGCCCCCGCCGTGCGCATCCCTTCCAGGCGTCGCGCTTCGGCACGGCGCACGAGGACGATCGCGCTGACGGCTGTGCCGCCGGCCAGCACCAGCAGGAACGGAATCATGACTCGTCCTCCCTCTCCACGCCGGGCAGATCCAGTATCCAGTCGGCGCCGTACGCCAGCGATGGCGTCTGAAAGCCGATGGGGGCATCGCCCGCGAGCACACGCCGGACGATCTCGACGGCTGTCATCGCAGTCAGCGTATAGCCTTCCGGCGTCCGCAGCCGCGAGGTGACCCTCCTGCCCGTTTCATCCTCCGCTTCACCCCACACAAGCGACACCGCACGCTTCCGCCGGGCATCGTCGGGGCCTGTCACACGCGCACGAACGATGCGCTTGAGCATCGACTGAGCCAAACGCGTCCGCAGGAGCGGGCTGATGGTGCGACTGGCGACGAGCATGCGCCGCTGGGCGGCCGGCATTCCGGTGTAGACCTCGACGTTCGGGATGCCGGTGCTGCGGTATGCGGTCGCGACATCGCCCCACGGGATCGTCGTCACGCTCACAGGTCTCGTGCCGAAGCCGAAGTCCACCATGCGCGTACGCCACGCCGCGGGTACACGCGTGATGCGACCATCACGGCGCACGGCTCCGCCGCCGGCCGCGTTCTCGACCATCGTCAGGGCCGTACCGCGTGAGATCGAGCCGCCGAGCGCGTGGAAAGCCAGGCGCAGATGTGTCGCGGACGGCAGACGCCGTGCGAGGTGGGCGGCTTGCAGATCGGTCGGCACCACGTCGAAGCCTGCGCCCGGCAGCACCATCACACCGGCAGCGCGCGCGCGCGCGTCGAGTGCGTGCAGCTGCTCGAACACACCGATCTCGCCGGTGATGTCGATGTAGTGTGTGCCAGTGCGCAGACACGCATCCGCCATCGGCAGCGCCGTCCGCGAGAACGGTCCGGCCGCATGCAACACCACGGGCACGACGTCGAGCGCGCTGTCGAGCGACGCTGTATCGTCGAGCTCGAAGACGCGACAGTCGAGACCATGCTCCTCCGCGAGCGACATGAGATCAGCGGCGCTGCGTCCCGCCAGCAGCGGACTCAGACCGGATTCGAGCGCGCGCTTCAGTATGAGACGGCCGGTATAGCCGTTGGCGCCGTACAGCAGGAAGTCGGATATGATGGTCTACCGTTCGCGGTGGTTGCGTGAGCAGTACGAGTTCTGTCGCACGACGTTCAACGGTCCGGCTGCAGTCGCCCGAGTCTCTCCCGTACGGCGGCGACGCGTGGCTGCAGATCCGCATCGGCTCCATCCCACAGTTCGATCATTCGCGCGTAGTGACCGGCCGCGCGCGGATCATTCCGCTCCTCATAGTACCGGCCGAGCCACTCATGCATCACCGGCAGCGTGAAGTCGGTCCAGATCCGATCCACCGATGGCGTAGCGATATATCGCTCGTAGGCTGCGGCCGCCGAGTCGGGCTCGTTCATCTCCTCGAAAATACGCCCGACGAACGGGGCCTCGCAGGCGCGGCAGGTGGCGGACCGCAGCGACCGCAGCACTTCCGCCGCACGGGCGAGATCACCCTCCGCGCGCGCGATTCCGGCATGCGCGCTACGCGTACCCAGGGTGGACCAGGGACGGAGTACGCCGCTGGCGCCTGCCCTGCTCAGATACTCGCGTGCACACGCTGCGTCGCCTGCCCATGCACACGCGGCGGCCGCATCCACCAGCACGTTCTCCGAGTCCGTCCGCGAGACCGCGGCCTTCAGCGCTGCAATGTGACGACGCGGTTCCGCGGATGTGGCGTGAAGGAAGAGGTCGGTCATGATGTTGTCCAGCTCGATGTAGACTTCCTCCTCGGCACTGCCGCCCGCGCCGCTAAGCTGCATCCGCGCGAATCGGGCGGCTGCGTCGAATTCGCCCCTCGCGCGCTGGAGCAGGTACAGTTGCTGCGCAGCCCGGCGCTGAACCGCGAGCGGGCTCGACGGGTCCTGAAGAAGACGGCGCAGTCGTGATTCCGCTTCCGCGATGTCACCCGCCACATACGGCACAACCGCAAGCGAAACAACAGGCCACGCTGACTGAGGCGCCCGCACCGCCGCATCACGGAACGCCTGCTCCGCCTCTTCGAAGCGCCCGCGCAGGACCAGGTGCTCTCCCAGATTGGTGTACGCGAAGAACCGGCCGGTATCCACTGCGATGGAACGGCGGAAAAACACTTCCGCCCGCTCATGATCATGCATCGCGTCGTATACGAGTGCCAGATTGTTCAGCGCCGCGAAGTGCGTCGGCTCCAGCGTTATCATGCGCTCCAGCGCGGCCGCTGCGTCGCCGAACTCGGCTCTGGCGAGGTGGAGCGTCGACTGCGCAGAGGCGCGTTCGATCTCCGTCAGCCTGTCGCTGAACCGAAGCGCGCGCTCCGCCGACTCGATTGCGCGATCCGCGTTGCCGCGGTTGTACCAGGTCACCGCAATCGCGCGGTGCGCAGCCGCGAATGACGTGTCCAGGCGCACGGCCTCCTCGTGCAGCTCGATCGCCCGCTGCGGGTTGCCTTCCCAGCTCGATGCGCGCAGCGCCTGCGTATAGGCCTGGAGGGCTTCCATTGACGGCGTCGTCACCTTTGCCAGCGGTGCCGCTCGACGGATCGTGCGCAGCGACTCGCCCGTTCGCTCCCGCAGCGTCGTGGATATGCGATCGACCGCAACGATCAGGTCGTCTTCATCGCGCGCCCGCTCTCTCAACGCCACCAGTACCTCGCCAGACGTCGTCCCGATCAACCGCGCCGTCACGACGAACGAGCTGCCCGTGCCGGTGACCTCTCCCGTCACATACGTATGGATCCCATCGCGCAGTGCGATCTCTCGCGCGAGTTCCGCATTCAGGCGCGGCGCCTGCGTCAGACCCATGCGACGCAGGACGTCCTGAATCTCCGCCGTCGTCACCGACCGGACCACGGTCGATCGTGCAAAGTCGATACGGAATGCGTCGGTCACGACTGCCGCGAGCGTACTGTCCGCGCCGCGCGGCTCGAACTCCGCGATCAGCACACGGTCGTTCTCCGCCAGTTCGGCAGCCGCCAGCAACGACGCCATCGGCCCCATACCGAGTGCGCGCAGCACCAGCCAGCTCGCAGTGATCACGCCGAGCAGCGTGAACGCCGCGACGCCCGCTGCGATCGCGCGCCGCCACGTCAGGAAACTGGAAAGTCGTGAATTCCGGGGAGATGAAACGGGACCGGGGTTGGACGGATGCGCGTCCCGCGTGGGAAACAGAGCCGGGTCCAGCGTCTCGGCCGCCCGCGCGTCCGACCCCGGCAAGCCCTCCTGTACGAACGCGGTCGCCAGTACGATGGGCAGCCCGATGACGAACAACGCCGCCGCCAGACCCGGCAGCCACACGGGCAGTCCGATCCCTTCCACCAGGCCCAGCACAACCTGGAAGCCGATCCACGAGCCCATCAGATAGATGCCCAGGACCTGCCACAACGACCGACGATGTGCTTCCGATACAACGCGACGCCATGCAGACATGCAGGAACGCTCCCGGGGAAGGGCGG
>JAGTUV010000216.1 GCA_018224305.1 Gemmatimonadota bacterium | reverse complement strand
GGGGCGACCTACTACGCCGGCATGTTCGACGGCCGCCGGACCGCGAGCGGCATCGTGTTTCGCAACTCGGAGGCTTATGCCGCACATCGCACGTGGCCATTCGGTACGGTCGTGCGCGTCACCAGCCGGGTGAATGGCCGATCCGCCGTAGTTCGAATCGTCGATCGCGGCCCGAACGGAAGTTCGGCGCGGGCCCGCCGCACGATCATCGACGTGTCACAGAGCACCGCGCGCGAACTCGATTTCATGCGCGCCGGCCGGATCCCCGTGCGCGTCGAGGTCCTGGAGTGGGGCGGCGGCCAGCGCTGAAAGCTATCGACAACCTGCGCGCCGGCGGCTAGTCTCCTGCATGCGTGTCATTCTGAATCCCGCAGCCCGGCATGGCGCCGGGCGTCGGCTTCGTCCGCTCATCGAGCGGGAGCTGGAGAGCCGGCGGCTGGAATTCGACATCGTCGAAACGGAAGGACCGGGTCACGCTGTCGAGCTGGCGCGCAGGGCAGCGGACGCCAGCGTCGCCCGCGTGGTGGCCGCAGGAGGTGACGGCACCGTGCACGAAGTCGCGAACGGACTCATGAGCGCGTCGGGTGCACCGCCGTCGCTCGGCCTGATCCCGATCGGCACGGGCAATGATTTCGTCAAGATGGTGCCGGGCACGAGCTCGCGCGCACAGGCATTCGAAACGCTCGCAAGTGGAATCGAGAAGCCGGTCGATGTGGGTGTCGCCCGCTGGGATGATCGTACCGAGTACTTCATGAACGCCATGGGCACGGGCATCGATGTCGAGGTGGTGCGGCAGATGCGACGTTCCGGCTGGATGCCCGGCATGATGATCTATCTCGCTGCGCTCATGCGCGCACTCGTCAACTTCCGCCCGATCCCCGTCCGGCTCCAGATCGATGAGTTGGACAGCAGCGGTTCCATCATGATCCTCGCCGTGTGCAACGGCCCGTCCATCGGCGGCGCGTTCAGGGTGTGCCCCCAGGCGCGGCCGGACGATGGCGTACTCGACGTGTGTGTCGTGAGCGAGCTGCCGCTGCACCGGATCCTGCGCGTTGTGCCGCGCGTGCTGCGCGGCACGCATGAAGGACAGCCCGGTATCTCGATGCACAGGGGCACGCGGGTGAGGCTCGGTGGGATTGGAGGAGATCCATTTCCATTCCAGCTGGACGGAGAGTTGCGTGAGGCGAACGGAGATGTCGACGTATCACTCGCAGCGCGACAATTGAACGTGGTCTGCAATTCGCCGGCGGTGTCCGGCAGGAAAGCTTGAGATGCTGCGTCGCATGATCATCGGTGTGGCGTGTCTGGCCGCACTCCCCGCGGTCCAGGCACACGCTCAGGATCCGGTGCTCGAACCGGATACGATGCTGGTGGCGGATACGATACCGACCGAGCTGCCCAGTCCACGCGCTGCGTTCGTGCGCGCGATGGTGGTGCCCGGTTGGGGACATGCCTACTCCGGCGAGTACAAACGCGGAGCGGTATACTTCACGCTGCAGTCCACGAGCTGGTTCATGCTGGTCAAGACGATTCGCAGACTGAACGATGTGGAGGATCGCGATGAGCGGCTCACGGGGCTCGCCGCCGATTCCCTCGACGCTGCGATGGCTGCGGATTCGGCGCTGGCGGAGCAGCTCCAGGATCCGGACGCATACGAGGACGCGCTGCTCACGTATCCCGGCCTCCGGAACGCGCGCAACCTGGCGCGGGCACGGCGGCTGCAACGGCAGGACTGGGTCACGTACACGCTGTTCTTCACGTTCGCGGCTGCCGTCGACGCGTATGTCACGGCCCACCTGAAGGACTTTCCCGCCGATATCATCGCGGAGCCCGCTGCGAACGGGCGGCTCGAGCTCGGCGTGCGTATTCCGACAGGGAGACGGTACTGATGCCCGACAATCGACCGATCGGCGTCTTCGACTCGGGGATCGGCGGGCTCACTGTCGTTCGTGAACTGATGAGCCTGATGCCGAACGAGGCGATCGTCTACTTCGGCGATACCGCCCGCGTGCCCTATGGGCCGAAGTCGCCCGCCACTGTGTCGCGGTATTCGCAGGAGGCCGCGTCCTTCCTGATGTCCCGCGACGTCAAGATGGTGGTCATCGCGTGCAATACGGCCACCGCGCACGCCGCGGAGCGGCTGGCGGAACTGCTGCCGGTTCCGGTGGTCGGTGTCATCGAGCCGGGCGCGCGCGCGGCCGTGAAGGCCACGACGTCGGCGCGTGTTGGAGTGATCGGCACATCCGGCACGATCGGGTCGGGGGCGTACGACCTGGCGGTGCGGAGGCGTCTTCCTGACGCGCGGGTTTATGCTCAGCCGTGTCCGCTGTTCGTGCCGATCGTCGAAGAGGGATGGTTCAGCCACGGCGCGGCACGTCTCGTTGCGCAGGACTATCTGGAGCCGCTGCTCGAGATGGATGTCGATGTCCTGATCCTCGGCTGTACGCACTACCCTCTGCTGCGCGAACTCATCGCCGAGATCATGGGACCGGACGTTGCCCTGGTGGACTCTGCGGCGGAGACGGCCCGTGAAGTGTCGGACGTCCTCGAGAAGTACGATCTCCGCAGGACCGATCCGAAGCCGCCGTCACATACGTTCGCAGCGAGTGACGCACCGCTCCGCTTTCGCGACATCGGGCGTTCGTTCGTCGGCGATGTGCTCAGTGTCGTGGAGTTGGTGGACGTCGAAGCAATAGGGCACAGGCCGGAAGTCTTCAGCGCCCCCTGAGCGCTGGCTCCCACACCTTCAGACCCGCCACGCCATCCTGCACCACGATGTAGGTGTAATGCGAGATCCAGTCACCCGCGTTCATGTAGAAGCGGCCGGGTGCGTGTTCGTGCAGCACGGGCAGGTGCGAGTGGCCGCAGACGACCCAGGCGAGGTCGGGATTCGCGTCCAGCTGCTCCGCGGCCCATGACCCGAGGAAACCCGCACGCCCTTCCGCGGACAGGTCCTCGTCGGACTTGGCGTGCGTGGTGGACACGGCACGGGCCAGGCGCAGGCCGAGTTCCGGATGCAGCGCGCGGAACGCGCCGATCGCGACCGGGCTGCGAATGACCGCTTTGAGTGCGCGGTACTTGAAGTCGCCGCGTCCGAGACCATCGCCGTGCGCTACCAGCGCCGGACGACCTCCCAGTTCGATGCGAAACGGGTCGGTGTGGTACACGATGCCGACGTGCTCGGTCAGGAAGCGGCCGCCCCACGCATCGTGGTTGCCGCCCGCCATGGTGACCGGCATGCCGGCATCGATCAGCCGCGCGATCGCGGCCAGCGTGCGAAAATGGCGGCCGGGTATGACCTCTCCGTACTCGAACCAGAAGTCGAATAGATCGCCCGCAATCAGCAGCGAACCGGCGTCGTTGCCGACGTGCTCCAGGAAGGAAACGAAGTGCCGTTCCGTTTCAGCCGGCACCGCTCCCAGGTGTATGTCCGAGACGATGTAGTCTGGTTTGCTCATGGCGGCCGAAGGTACAGTGCCAGCGGTCCGCGTCACAACCCGTCTCCCGCCCGCACGACAGCGGGCCGGGCGCTGCCCTCGCCAGCCCGCACTCCAAAAGCTATTGTTGGCCCATGACTCGACCCCGGACGATCGATGCCGCACCCCGGCCGCACACCGGCCGCATACCGCGCAATCCTGGCTTCCCGCTGGAACTCGACTGGGTCGCAGACGTGCGCGTGAACCGCAGCGCCGTCGAACGCCGCACGGCCACGATCGGGACGCGCCGGACCGTGAAGAAGGACTGGCAGGCTGCCTGGCTGCTGCGCGCCGTAACGCTGATGGATCTGACCACGCTCGCCGGTGATGACACGCCCGGTTACGTGCAGCGGCTGTGTGCCAAGGCCATGCGCCCGGTGCGCGAGGACATTCTGGAGTCGCTCGGTGCGGAGCACCTGCGTATCACGACGGCAGCTGTCTGTGTCTATCACCAGCTCGTGTCCGTCGCGGTGCAGGCGCTGCGCGGGTCGGGGATTCCGGTCGCGGCAGTGTCCACGGGATTCCCGGCGGGACTGTCCCCGTTCGCCCAGCGGCTCGATGAGGTCCGGGCATCGGTCGCGGAAGGGGCGGACGAAATCGACGTCGTCATCACTCGCGCACATGTCCTGAACGGCGAGTGGGAAGCGTTGTACGATGAAGTCCGTGCGTTCCGCGACGCGTGCGGTGACGCTCACGTCAAGGTCATTCTCGGCACCGGCGAGCTCGGCACGCTGCGCAACACTGCGCGCGCATCAATGGTGGCGATGATGGCGGGCGCGGACTTCATCAAGACGTCCACGGGCAAGGAAGCCGTCAACGCAGTGCTGCCCACGGGTCTCGTCATGGCGCGCATGATCCGCGAGTACCGGGAGCGCACGGGCCACATCGTCGGGTTCAAGCCCGCCGGCGGAATCCGCACGGCAAAGCAGTCGCTTGAATGGCTCATGCTGATGAAGGAAGAGCTGGGTGCGCTCTGGCTCACGCCGCAGCTCTTCCGGTTCGGTGCCAGTTCGCTGCTTGCGGACATCGAACGGCAGCTCGAGCATCATGTCACCGGCAGGTACTCCGCCGGCCACCGCCATCCGATCGCGTAGGAGCCACGTTGAAGGTAGCGGAGATTTTCGAGTCGATGGAATACGGCCCGGCGCCGGAGAGCGCGGTGCCCGCCCACGCGTGGCTGGACCGTCACGGCCGCCGCTTCGGCCTGTTCATTGACGGCGAATGGAGGGACCCGGAGAGCGGGGCGTACTTCGACACGGTGAACCCCGGCAACGCGCAGACGCTCGGCGTCATCGCGCAGGCTTCCACGGACGATGTCGACGCGGCGGTGAACGCAGCGCGCGATGCCTTCAAGGGATGGCGCGCCCTCGGTCCGCACGGCCGCGCCCGCTACCTGTACGCGATCGCGCGCGGGATCCAGAAGCATTCGCGCGAGTTCGCCGTGCTCGAGACGCTGGATAACGGCAAGCCGATCCGCGAGTCGCGTGACATCGACATCCCGCTCGTTGCGCGGCATTTCTATCACCACGCGGGCTGGGCCCAGCTCATGGACACCGAGCTGGCAGGACATGAGCCCCTGGGCGTCATCGGCCAGATCATACCGTGGAACTTCCCGCTGCTCATGCTCGCCTGGAAGATCGCCCCGGCGCTCGCCATGGGAAACACCGTAGTCCTGAAGCCCGCGGAATTCACGTCGCTCACCGCACTGCGGTTCGCCGAGCTGTGCGCGGATGTCGGCCTGCCGAAGGGTATCGTCAACATCATTACCGGCGATGGCCGCACCGGCGAGGCCCTGGTCAACCACGAGGACGTGGACAAGATCGCGTTCACCGGATCCACGGACGTAGGGCGGATCATTCGCGTGGCGACGGCAGGCACAGGGAAGAAGTTGTCGCTAGAGCTCGGCGGCAAGTCACCCTTCATCGTGTTCGACGATGCGGATCTCGACAGCGTGGTCGAAGGGGTGGTCGATGCGATCTGGTTCAATCAGGGACAGGTCTGCTGCGCCGGCTCGCGCATCCTCGTGCATGAAGGCACTGCTGGCCGTCTCATCGAAAAGCTGCGCGCACGCATGGAGCGGCTGCGCGTCGGTGACCCGCTCGACAAGGCCATCGACATCGGCGCCATCATCGCACCCGTACAGCTGGAGCGCATCGACGCACTCGTGAAGCAGGGCGTGGCGGAAGGCGCGACCATGTGGCAGCCGTCGTGGAGCTGTCCGCAGGACGGATATTTCTTCCCGCCCACGCTCTTTACGGACGTCGCGCCTGCGGCCACGATCGCACAGGTCGAGATCTTCGGGCCCGTTGTCGTCCTGATGTCGTTCCGCACGCATGCCGAGGCCATCGAACTCGCGAACAACACGCGCTACGGTCTCGCAGCGAGCGTGTGGACCGAGAGCATCAATCTCGCGCTCGACGTCGCACCGAAGCTGAAGGCAGGCACCGTCTGGATCAACTCGACGAACGTATTCGATGCCGCATCCGGTTTCGGCGGTTATCGCGAGAGCGGTTTCGGCCGGGAGGGCGGCCGGGAAGGGCTGTACGAGTATGTGAAGCCCTCGTGGCAGGCTTCGATCCGCCCGTCCAAGGCGGCGGGCGGCGCGGCCGGCAACGGCGCTGGATCGAACGCAGAGGCCGCGCGGCCGCCAGCCTCGCGCGCCGGCGACATGCCGGCGATCGATCGAACGGCCAAGCTCTATATCGGGGGAAAGCAGGCCCGGCCGGATTCCGGCTACAGCCTGCCGGTGCATGATCGACGCGGCCGCGTCGTCGCGGAGGTGGGTCAGGGCAACCGCAAGGATATCCGGAACGCGGTGGAAGCCGCACGCGCATCCGCGTGGCCGAAACAGACGGGGCACAACCGGGCGCAGGTGCTCTTCTACCTGGCCGAGAACCTGGCCGCGCGGTCCGACGAATTCACGCAGCGACTGAGGCAGTTCACGGCGCGCTCATCGGACGCGAAGCGCGAGGTCGAGACCTCAATCGAGCGACTGTTCATGTATGCCGCGTACGCCGACAAGTGGGAGAGTCGCGTCCACCAGACACCGGCCCGCATGATAACGCTCGCCATGCATGAGCCCGTGGGCGTGCTCGGCGTCGTCTGTCCGGATGAACGTCCGCTGCTCGGCTTCATCTCCGCCATTGCTCCGGCGCTGGCACTCGGCAACTGCGTCATCGCCGTTCCCGGCGAGGGCGCGCCGCTGTCGGCCACGGACTTCTACCAGATCGCCGATACATCGGATCTGCCGGCGGGAGCACTCAGCATCATCACCGGCCGGCGCACCGAGCTGGTGTCGCACATCGCCGCACATGACGACATCGAAGGCGTGTGGTACTTCCCGGTTGACGGCGGCGGCGGAGAGGTTGAACGACTCGCGGCAGCCAGCATGAAGCGTACGTGGATCGCCGGTCCGCGGGACTGGATGGACCCGGTACAGGGCTCGGGCGAGGAGTTCCTTCGCCACGCAACCGAGATCAAGAACATCTGGGTGCCGTACGGCGAATGACAGGATCGCCCGCCGAGGGAACGACGCACGTCCGTGTCCGGTACGGTGAAACGGATCAGATGGGGGTCGTGTACCATCCGAACTATCTGGTCTGGTGCGAGATTGGACGTACGGAACTGATGCGTGACCTCGGCTACGCGTACTCCGACGTCGAACGGACGGGCCTGCGGCTCGCAGTGGCCGAAGCGTCGCTGCGGTATGTACGCGCTGCGGTTTACGACGATGCCATCCGCGTAGTCACCCGGATCGATGCGGTTCAGTCACGCACCGTCACATTCAGCTACGAGATCTTCAGGGAACGCGGCGACGGTTCGGAACTCCTTGCCACCGCCACGACCAAACTGATCGCCCTGGACGAGCACGGCGCAACGCGCCGGTTGCCGCAGCAGCTGCTGGAGAGATTCCGTGATGCGTCGACCCCTGCATAGCGTCCTGCTCCTCATCATCCTGACACTCCCGGCAGCGTGCGCCCGCTCCGCCGGAGTCGGGCACGGGACGCCAGGCGCAGTCCAGCGCGTACAGCTCGACGACGCCGGCGTGTCAGCTCTGGCGGCGCTGCTGCGAATGGAGGACTCGCGTGTGCTCGACACAATCCTCGTGTCGCGCGTCCTCGCCGATCCGGTGGTGGAAGTGCGGGCGCGCGCCGCGCTAGCCGCCGGCCGCATCGGAGACCACGCGGCAACCCCTCTGCTGCTGCGCGCCCTCGCCGACAGTGAGGCGACCGTTCGCGGCCGTGCGGCATTCGCCCTCGGCGAACTCGGCGATACAGGGACGGTAGTCATCGATGGGTTGACGCGCACGGCCCTGCACGATGTTGCGGCGGCCGCAGTCGAGGCGGTCGCAGCGATCGGCCGCC
>JAGTUV010000215.1 GCA_018224305.1 Gemmatimonadota bacterium | reverse complement strand
TGCGATGAGCACCCGCACCGGCGTGCGCGCGTTACCGGCCGGCGCCGCCAGTGCGTCCGGATCCGCTGTCGGCAGAGCCGCCCTGTTCGGCACACTCGCCCTGCTGCTGTCGGCCGTCACTCCCGTCTCCGCGCAGGACACGACGGCACGGGCACTGCCCGAGGCCGCACGCTCGATCCAGGCCTCGCAGATCCGCGCCCACCTGGCATTTCTTGCCGACGATGCGCTCGAGGGCCGCGCACCCGGCCGGCGCGGTGCCCGCATCGCGGCACGCTACATCGCCAGCCAGCTGGCGCGCTCCGGCGTCGAGCCCGCGGGCAGCACCTACTACCAGGCCGTCCCCCTCATTGGCTGGCACGCCGTCCCGGAGCGAGTGGCTGTCACGTACAGTGCCGGTGATTCTGCGGGCGGTCTGCGCTTCCCCGGTGACGTCGTCCTGTGGCTCGACAGCGGCGTGGACAGCGCAACGGTGCGCGGCGGGCTCGTCTTCGCAGGATACGGCGTGTCCGCGCCCGAGTATCAGTGGGACGACTACAAGGACGTCGATGTGCGCGGCCGCATCGTGCTCGTGCTGAGCGGCGATCCGCCCTCACCGCCCGCTGAGCCGCTGATCTTCGAAGGCGGCGCCATGACGTACTACGGGCGCTACACGTACAAGATCGAACAGGCGCGCAGACGCGGCGCGGCCGCCGTCCTGATCGTGCATACGCTGGACGGTGCGGGCTATCCGTGGTCCGTGGTGGAGAGTTCGTGGACCGGTGAGCAACTCGCACTGCCGCAGGATTCGGCGACTGCCGCATCCGCGCTCCGCATGCAGGGCTGGCTCACGTTCACTGCCGCGCGTCGCATGCTCGAGATGGCGGACCTCGATCTGAGTGAGATGTACGTCCGCGCCGCACGCCGCGACTTCCAGCCGATCACCACTCCACTCACCATGCAACTGCGGGCGGCAGGACGCACGCGTCGCTTCGAGTCGAGCAACGTAGTCGGCATCGTGCGCGGTGCACATCCGATACGCAGCGCAGAAACCATCGTCTACACCGCGCACTACGATCACCTCGGCATCGGCACGCCCGTCGATGGTGACTCGATCTATAACGGCGCCTATGACAACGCGAGCGGCGTGGCACTGCTGCTCGAGATCGCCGAAGCCTTCGCGCGTCACACGCCGCGCACCGACCGCAGCATTCTGTTCCTGTTCACCACCGCCGAGGAGGCCGGATTGCTCGGCGCATCATGGTATGTGCGACAGCCGCTGATGCCGCTGCAACGCACCGTTGCAGCGCTCAACATCGATGGCGCGAATCTCTGGGGCGAAACTGAAGATGTCAGCGCGGTCGGACTCGAGCGCTCCACGCTCGGCCTCGTGTTCGAACAGCAGGCCGCGGTCATGGGACTGCGCGTCGAAGGCGAGCGCGCTCCCGAAAAGGGGTTCTTCTTCCGCTCCGACCAGTTCCCGTTCGCTCGCGCACGCGTTCCCGCACTGTACCTCGACCACGGCACCTCGTACCGCGGCCGCCCGCCAGGCTGGGGAACGAACATCCTCTCGCGCTACGAGGCCGAACGCTACCACCAGCCCGGCGACCAGTACGAACCCGGCTTCGATCTCGCCGGCGCCGTGCAGCAGGGTCGCCACGCGTTCCTCATCGGCCTCGACATCGCCGACACCGATGAGTCCCCGCGCTGGTACAGCGGCGCTGCACGATTCCGCTGATCCCGCTACGGCGACGACGAGGAACGATGCCGCGCGCGGGATCAGATCACAACACTCAGTTGACGCGGAAGCGCACGGGCAGCGTCACGATCACCCGCACAGGCACGCCACGGTTTCGCGCGGGTGACAGACGCATCGCATCGACCACCTTCAGCGCCGCATCATCCAGCGCGTCGTAGCCGCTGCCGCGACTCACCTCCGACCTGACGATCGCTCCCGTCTCATCCAACCACAGATTCACATCGACGTCACCACCGATGCCCACGTCACGCAACATCGACGGATACCTGCGACGCAGCTCGCGCTCCACTTCCTCGGGATTCAGCATTCGTGGCGCGACCATGGACGGAACGAAACGTTCGAAGCCCTCGCGCGCTTCCGACTCCACGCGCACCGGCGGCTTCAACTCCGTCGTGCTCCACGCATCCGGTGTCGTCGGGCTGATCGTCACATCCGCGTCGAGATCGAGGCTGCCGATGATCGGTTCCGCAGGCCGCTCCATTGGCGGAGGCTGCGGTGGCAGATCCAGCACGGGCGGGATGATCACCGTCATGTCGGAACGCGTGAAGCCTTCGTCCGCCGTCATCATGTCCGGCGACAGCGTGAACACCGCAACATGAAACAGCACGGCGATGGTGATCGAACGCGCGAGCCATGACTCCGAGCGCAGTTTCAACGCGTCGTTCGCCGTCAGGGTGCTGCGTGTTGCGTCACGCGGTGAGTGCGGGTCGGCCGGTGCGGCGGGTACGTTGACGTCATCGGCGGGATGCATGAGCGTCCTCCCCCTTCGTGCGGACGCGGGCGCGTCCATTCTGGTGAGCGGCAAGCTGCAGGTGCCTTCCTCCTAGTGGCGCCCGGGCCTCCTTGTTCCATTGTGCGGCCGCGACCCCGCACAGGCCTGCGCTCACAGTCCCGTTGGATGGTCGATGAATTCCCACTCCAGGCCGAAGCGTGATTCCAGGTGCTCCGCCAGCGCCTTCACGCCCCACGTCTCCGTCGCGTAGTGACCGCCGTAGAAGACGTTCATCCCCAGCTCCTCCGCATCGAAGTACGTGTGATGCGCACCCTCCCCCGTGATGTACGCGTCGAGTCCCGCCGTGGCCGCCACCCCGATCAGACTCCCGCCGCCGCCCGTGATCACCCCCACCGTGCGCACGACTTCGGGACCGAACGCCAGCATCCGCACCCGCCCGCCCAGCGTTTCGTCCAGCCGCGCTGCCAGCACTTCGCGCTTCAGTTCGACCCTGCCCCACCAGCCCAGGTCCGCGCCCCGATACTCCCCGAAGCGGCCCTCCAGTTCGACGCCCAACTCGCGCGCGAGCACCGCGTTGTTCCCTACCTCCGCGTGCACATCGAGCGGCAGGTGCGCCGAATACACCGCCACGTCCGCCGTCAGCAGCGGCTGCAGCTTCCGGTAACGACGCCCCGTCACCGGACTGCCCCCGTCCCAGAACAGCCCGTGATGGACCAGCAGCAGATCGCAGCCCCGCCTGACGGCCTCCGCGATCGTTCGCTCCGACGCGTCCACCGCCGCCGCCACCCGCCCGACACTCCCGCTGTTGGCCACCTGCAACCCGTTGTGCGCACCCTCGTAATCGGGCACGCCGCCGATGTCCAGGTACCCGTCGAGGTACTCCACCACCGCCCTGAGTTCTGCCATTCCGACACCTTTTCCCGATGATAAACCGAATGTGGAGAAGTACCCCCCACTTATCAACACGCCCCTGTTCACAAATTGGGCACGGATCTTAATTGTCGTAGCCGCAACAACTTACGGCGATGGACGCGATTGTGGACAAATCGCCGTATTTCATTGAAAAAGGGGCCGCGGACTGCCCGCGACCCCCTTGACAGACGATTACGGCCCGTCTATGAGGCGGCTGGCGGAGGGGGTGCTGCGTGACTGCTTCCACCCTCCCGCACCTCTCCCGTCACGATCGTTCCGTTGATGCGCCCGCCCTCGTCCAGCTTGATGCGCCGTGCCTTGATCTCGCCGTCAACCGTACAGGTCGCCTGGAGTTCCAGGCGGCTCTCCGCAACGACTGCACCCGTGACGCGCCCGCCAATGATCGCGTCCTGGGTGATTACGTCGCCCTTCACTGCGCCGTCCTTGCCAATGACCACGGCCTTGCCGGCGCGTACGGTACCCTCCACCACACCTTCGATGCGCAGGGTTCCTTCAGTTTCACAGTCACCGACCACGCGCATGCCCGGGCCGATGATGGAAATCACATTGTCGCCGCGTGCCTGCTGAGCAGGGATATCCTTTTCCTTCGCCATCTCGCCATCGCCGTTAGGAGTTTTGCGTCTGCCGCCGAAGATCGCCATGAGCGTCAGGGCTGCCGGACAAACGCCAGTGGATCGACTACCTCGCCGCCCTTTCGAATCTCGAAATGGAGGTGAGGCCCCGTCGACCGGCCGGTGGATCCCGTGAGGCCGATCACTTCGCCGCGGCGCACCCGATCGCCCGCCGTGACGAACAGTCTGCTTGCATGGCCGTAAACCGACTCGAACGTCGCCCCGTGGTCAATCACCACGTACTGCCCGTATACGTCGTCCATACCCGCGACGCGGACGATGCCGCCTCCCGCCGCGCGGATGTAGGAGTCCTTGCGCACGGCGATGTCCAGGCCGGTGTGCGCACGCGAATCGTGGACCGTGCGCGTGATGAAGCCGCGTTCCTCGAGCGGCCACAGATCGATCGGGTTCGGTTCGGTGCTCAGGAGGCTGATCGTGTTCGTGTCCTGTCGCAATGGCGGCAGTATCGGCACGGAGTCACCGTCGATGATGTCGGCGCCGAGCATCTGCCTCACGCGCTCGTACTGCTCCTCGACCTTGGCCAGCTCCTGCGCGAGCCTGACCACCTCCGCACGCTCGCGCTCGAGCAGCGCGACCTGCTCCTCCATCGCATTGGCCCGCAGCCCCTGCGAGAGCAGCGGGAAGAAAATCGCCAGCACGACGCCGAAGGCGAGGAGCATCGCGACGGCGGCGATGATGAGGACCCTGAGTTTCGTGTACGAGATCACGAAGCTGCGCGTGTCCAGCTCACCGTGCGGAACCACGATGATCGTGAGGTTCCGCTCGTCCGGGCCTTCCGTCGTGGTCAGATCAGGAGACGACATCGGTTGCCGACTGTCCCGCTATGAGTTCAAAGATGCGCTCGAAATCCTCGGCGCTGAAGAACGGGATCTCGACTCTGCCGCGATTGCCGCGCGACCGGCGGATCCGCACGTCCGTGCCCAGTACCCGCTGGAGCTCCTCTTCCAGCATCTTCTCGCTTGCGTCGCGTGCCTTTTCGCGCGGCTGGGCGGCTCGCGTCGGCTGCTTCGCCCGCTTCACGTGCGCCTCCACCTCGCGCACGCTCCATTGCTCCTCGGCCGCCTGCCGCGCCACATCCGCTATGCGACGGTCGTTCTCGAGACCCAGCAGAGCCCGTGCGTGGCCCGCGCTCAGCTTTCCCTCGACCACCATCTGGCGGACGGATGCGGGCAGCTGGAGCAGCCGCAGCGCATTGGCGACCGTCGAACGGTCCTTGCCGACCACGTCAGCCACCTGCTGCTGTGTCAGCTCGAACTCCTCCGCCAGCCGCTGATACCCTTCGGCCTCGTCCAGCGGGGAAAGCTGCGCGCGCTGGAGGTTCTCCACCAGCGCGAGGACCAGGAGCGTGCGGTCGTCCACCTCCCTGATGACCGCCGGGATCTCCGTCCACCCGAGACGCATGCTCGCGCGCCAGCGACGCTCGCCGGCCACCAGCTCCCATCGGGCAGCGCCGCCGCCCGCCGCGGGCCGAACCACAACGGGCTGAAGCAAACCGTTCTCGCGCAGCGATGCCGTCAGATCGGCCAGGTCCTCCTCGGAGAACTCCCGGCGCGGCTGATACGGGTTCGGCGCAATGCCCGAGACAGGCAGCATCCGCGCCGTGACACCGGTCGGTACCACGTCTTCACCGAGATACTCTCCCAGCAGCGCTCCCAGCCCCTTCCCGAGGCGGTCCCGCTTCACGATGCCTCGGGAGCGGCCGAAAGCGTGCCCTCGGGCATGCTATCGTGACCGATGATCTCGTTCGCGAGCGTCAGGTAACTCTGTGCGCCCGCCGACAGAATGTCGTACAGCACGATGGGCTTCCCGAAGCTCGGGGCCTCCGCCAGCCGCACGTTCCGCGGGATCACGCTCTTGAATACACGGCTCCCGAAGTACTCGGTAGCCTCTTCGGCGACCTGTCGGGACAGATTCAGACGCTGGTCGTACATCGTCAGCAGCACACCCTCGATCTGCAGCCTGGGATTCAGGTTCTGCTGCACCAGCCTCACCGTGTTCAGCAGCTGCGACAGACCCTCCAGTGCATAGAACTCGCACTGGATCGGGATCAGGACCGTATCCGCTGCCGCGAGAGTGTTCAGCGTGAGCAGCCCGAGCGACGGCGGGCAGTCGAGCAGCACGTAGTCATACTCGTCGCGGATCGACACGAGCGCTTTCCGCAGCACCAGTTCGCGCTGCGGCCGATCCACCAGCTCCACCTCTGAACCGACCAGGTCCTGACTCGAAGGCACGATGTCGAGAAAAGGGAAATGCACCTGCTCCCGGCGCACGTCCGCCATCGACATGCCTTCAATGAGCACATCGTATATGGAGCCGGTGAGCTGCGCGCGGTCGAGGCCCATGCCGCTGGTCGCGTTGCCCTGCGGGTCCATGTCGACGATGAGCGTCCTGCGCTCTGCTACAGCCAGCCCGGCTCCGAGATTTATCGCGGTCGTCGTCTTGCCGACGCCGCCCTTCTGATTCGCGATCGCAATGACGCGGGACATTCGCCTCCACGGCCCGGAAGACCTCATCTGTGGGGGCGGCAATATAACCCGCGCACGGGGCAGGTGGAAGCACAATGAGGGCCGCGTGCAACGTTGCGTCCAGGCGGCACGAGGGCCGGGTCAGAAAATGGCGGTTTACCGCCGTGATTTCGGTTCTGAGGCGCGGAACTTGACCCGGGGCGGGCGACTGGTGGAGATTTCAGCTGCGCACAACCCGAGAGGAGTTTCCCTGATGCGGTACTTTGTAGCAGCCCTGGCCCTTGCCAGCATGACAACGGCGTGCAGCGACACGGCTGGTCCCGCTGCGGTGATTTCGGACGAACTGGCGGGGACGTGGGAGGCGGCGGAGCATTGTCTGCCCGAGTGCGGGTTTACGCTGCAACGGCTGGACAACCCGGCGGACAGCATCAATTTCGTAAGCAGCCTTATGCAGACGTTTGTGTTCACTCTGACGACGAGCGGCCGGTTCGGGCTCACCGCCCCGGGTGGCGGGACGACGATCCGGGGCGAGGCGTACATGGAGGGTGGGACGTTGATCTTCCGCGACCAGGCGGGGGCGCAGGACACGGCGGACTATGCGCTCACGGGCAGATATCTGGGTTTGACGTTCCGGACGGTCACGTCCTCATTCGATTTCGACGGCGACGGTGTGGGGGACCCCTCGATCGTCCGCGCGCGCTTCGAGAAGCAGTGACGAAACGGCGTTCGAAATGTTTCACGTGAAACACCGGTCGTCCTGGAGCCGTTGCGAAACGCGCCATCGGGTCGTCCATCGCAACCGGGATGTTTCACGTGAAACATGACTCCCGGGTCCGCCACCGCGTGGCGCTGTACGGAAGCGTACAGGGCGTCGGATTCCGCTACTTCG
>JAGTUV010000214.1 GCA_018224305.1 Gemmatimonadota bacterium | reverse complement strand
CGCGCCTGGACCATCCGCCGCGGCTCGAAGGCACCCCAGGCCGCCGGCGAGATCCACACGGATTTCGAGCGCGGCTTCATCCGCGCCGAGACCCTCGCCTACGCCGACTTCGAGCGCGAAGCCTCGCAGAAGGCCGCCCGCGAAAAGGGCCTCGTGCGCTCCGAAGGCAAGGAATACATCGTCCAGGACGGCGACATCCTGCTCTTCCGCTTCAACGTGTAGCCCGGACGCGACGCCCCCTCCCCGCGCGGGAGGCTCCGGCGAAGCGGGCTTCCGCCGAAGGAAGGTTCCCGGCCGGTCCCGCCGGCAGCCCTGACCCCGCCCCGACCCCGCCGTCCCGCCGCCCCGTCGTCCGAGGTGACCCCACCTTGTTGGATCACCCACGGTCAGCTAGCTTGAAAGGCTAAGCTCCTGCCCGGCGAACGTCGCCGGGCCGCCCATGACCAGAGGAGAGGAACAGGCGAAGTGCGCGAGTACGAGACCGTCTACATCTTCGACACACAGATCCCCGAAGAAGGCGTCAACGAGAAGCTGGACCGTTACCACGGTCTGCTGACGGGCGCGGGCGCGGAGATCACGGCCGTCGACCACTGGGGTCGTCGCCAGCTGACGTATCCGATCCGCAAGCAGGCGGCGGGCTACTATGTGGTCGCGCAGTTCAAGTCGGGCGCGGATCCGTTGCCGGAATACGAGCGGCTCATGAAGCTGGACGAGGAACTGCTGCGCTATCTCGTCGTGCTGCACGAAGGCGAGCCCACGGCGCCAATGTCGATTGCCACGCGCGAGCCGCGTGACGATGACGACGACGAGGAGGAGTAGTCATGGCCCGTCCAGCAAAGAACTGCCCGTTCTGTGAAGCGGGTATCCGGTACGTGAACTACAAGGATGAGAGCACGCTGCGCCGTCTGGTGACGGAGCAGGGCAAGCTGCTGCCGCGACGCATGACGGGGATGTGCGCCCGTCATCAGCGGCAGGTGGGCACGGCAGTGAAGCGCGCGCGCTACCTGGCGATCCTGCCCTATGTGAAAGGGTATCAGGACTGAAGTGACAGCGGCACCGCGAGGCCGCGGGTGGGGAGTCGTCGCGGCGCTCGCGCTGGCGACGCTCTTTCTGTCCGTCGTGCAGCCCGCGCTGCTCATGTTCGTGCCGCTGGCACTGCTGTTCATCGCGCTGCCACCGCGGCGCCCGCTGCTGCTCGCGTTCGGCGCGTTCATATGCTGGCTGGCGTTTTCGGGCAGACCAGAGACGACCGCACTGTGGTACTTCGAGCGCGGCTGGGTTCTGGTGCTCGGCGCGTGGTTCGTCGGGATGGTGGTGCTGCTGCCGCGCTGGACATTTCTGCCGCGGGCACTGATGACGGTGGCAGCGACCGCGGCGACAGTGGCGATTTTTCTGATCGCCCATCGCGGTGGTTTCGCGATGCTCGATGGCGCAGTGGATGCGCACCTGCGCTCGAAGGCCGCAATGGTGCTCGCGGTCTGGCAGAATGCGGACGCGAGCCGGAGCATGGGCGGCGTCGACATGGGCAGGAGGCTGTTCCAGGTTGCCGAGCTGCAGGGCCGGCTGTTCCCGGCGTTGCTTGCGCTCGCGTCACTTGCGGGGCTGGGCGTTGCATGGTGGGCGTTCGGTCGCCTGGCGCAGGGTGTGGCACACCCTCTGTCGCGCTGGCGCGAGTTCCGGTTCCGCGATGAACTGGTCTGGCTGCTGATCGCGGGGCTGGCGCTGCTGCTGCTGCCGCTCGATCAGCTGGCGACGCGGGCTGGCGAGAACCTGTTGCTGTTCATGGCCGTGCTGTACGCTTTGCGCGGGGCGGCCGTGTTGCTTGTTATCGGAGGTGCGTCGGGCCCGGTCGGCATGGTGATCGGCGTGCTGCTGGTGTTGTTTCTGACTCCGTTCGTGATGGCGACCACGTTTCTGGTGGGGCTGTCCGACACATGGCTCGATATACGGGCGAGGCGCCAGGCGTCGTCGACCCCCGGCTCCTGATGGAGAGTACGATGAAGAACATGAAAGTCATTCTGCGGCAGGACGTCGACAAGCTGGGTGAGACGGGTGAGGTCGTAACGGTGAAGCCCGGTTTCGCCCGCAACTATCTGCTGCCGCGCGGCTTCGCCTTCGAGGCGACGAGCGCGAACCTGCGCGCGATCGAGGACGAGCGCGCCAGGGGCGAGGCGAAGGCCAAGCGTGATTACCTCGAGGCGCGGCGCCGTGCGTCGAAGCTGGAGGGGATTTCGCTGACATTCCACGCGAAGGCCGGCGAGGAGTCGAAGCTGTTCGGCTCGATCACGACGGCAGATATCGCGGACCGCCTGAACGCGGAGCAGGACCTGGGTTTCGAGGTCGATCGCCGGTCGATCGAACTGGAAGAGCCGATCAAGGCGCTCGGTGTGTTTTCGGTTGCGGTCAAGCTGCATGCGGATGTGAAGGCGGACGTTAAAGTCTGGGTCATCAAGTCCGAATAGTCCGGACCTGGTTTCCACGTGCCAGGTAAGCCGCTCCAGCCATGTGTTATCCACATCGCCTAAGCGGCTTGCCTGCGTTCAGGCTCTGTCGCGGCTCACGGTTGAGGGCGAGACGCCCAGGAAACTGCTGATGGCGCGGCCGGTGTATCCGGCCGCGGTCGCCCTGCGGATGATCTTCCTTCGTACATGCAGCACAGCTCGCCTGCTCGCTCCCCGTCGCACGTCGTCGAGTTTCAATCCGGGATCCGTCTCCCGCATGATCACAATCGCCAGATCACGGAGGTCCATGCGTCGAACCGGCGTCAGCTTTCGCTCGACCTCGCCTCTCGCATGCGGGGCATAAACGCGGTCCCAGTGATCGTCACCACCTGCGACGCAGGGCGGCGACGGCGCATGCCAGTCATCCGTTTCATCCGGCCTCGATGCGCGTGCGTCCATCAATACTCGCCACTCAATGAATGCGCGGTAGACATCGCTGCATTGCAGCAGGGAGTCGTCGCTTCTACGCGCAAAGATCCGTAATGCATCCTCCATGGCCAGTCTGCTCCGGGTGTGGTCGGAGTTGTTCTCACAGAAAGACCGGTTCGAACACCAGGCGTATGAATCCACGGATGTGGCGAGAGAAGCGCGCATTCCATTCAGGTGGACGTACGCGATGGCATTCCGCAGATAGTCTGCTGTTAGACATGCGGATTCATTATACCTGCGCTCGAAGACGTGCCCCTCCCATCCGTGTACCCGCCTCACGAGCAGGGCGATGCGTCTTAACAGAGGCTGCAGGTAGTCGGACAGTGGACGAGCGCCCTGTTGAAGGACGATGTGCAGATGGTTCGGCATCACGGCGTAGGCAACGAGCGCTGCGTCGCTCCGTTCCCTCGCATCCAGCATCATGGCGACGACATTCGATTCCACTCCGGCGAGCAGTCGCTCCCGGCACTGAATGCGCGCCGTAATGTGAAATGGCACGCCTGGCAGCTGCGGACGGCGGTATCTGGGCATAGGGGAAGATTGCCGCCCTGGCGGGGCGTTTCCATGGCCAGGTGGGGCCGCCTGCAACCTGAAACCCGGGTCCGGGTTGTCCTGGTGGCACCTTCTGGCGCGTTCCTGTTATCATAAGGGGCCCCGATTGTGCCGTTCCCGTAAAATCCGGATCGGCGACCTCTTACGACCCCGGTACATGGCACCTGAGAACACGTCGACACAGATCGAAATGACTCCCGCCCTCTCGCGCGCGACGGAGCTCGCGGCGGACCGCAAGGGGGTCGACATGATGGTGATGGACCTGCGCGGAATCTCGAATGCGACAGATTATTTCCTCATAGTCAGCGGCACGTCCGACATGCATGCCCGGTCCATCGCCGAGCACATCATCGAGGAGCTGAAGAAGGAGGATGTGCGGCCCAGCCATGTCGAGGGCCTGCGCACCGGCCGCTGGGTACTGATCGACTACATCGATTTCATCGTGCACGTATTCCATCCCGCCGCACGCGAGTTCTACCAGCTCGAGCGGCTCTGGGGCGACGCACCGATGCAGGCGCTCGAAGAAGCGTAGGGGGCTCATGAGGCGACAGCTGCTGGCGATATTGATCGGAGCGTTCATCGCGCCGCTGCTCGTGGCTGACGTGGTGGACGCGCAGTATTTCGGCCGCAACAAGGTCCAGTACCGCGCGTTCGACTTCCAGATCATCCGCACCGAGCACTTCGACGTCTACTACTACCCTCAGGAGCGCGAGGCGGCGCTCGACGCCGCGCGGATGGTGGAGCGTTCCTACGCCCGTCTCTCGCGGGTGCTGCAGCACGAGTTCAGCGAGCGTAAGCCGCTGATCATTTACGCCTCGCATACCGACTTCCAGCAGACGAATGCCCTGCCGTGGTTCCTGGACGAGAGCACGGGCGGCGTCACCGAGTCGCTGAAGAAGCGCATGATCCTGCCGTTCACGGGGTCGTACGCCGATTTCGACCATGTACTTACCCATGAACTGGTCCACGGCTTCCAGTACGACGTGATCTTCCGGCGCGGCGTGGTGAACGATGCATCGCCGTTCACCGCCCGTCTGCCGCTGTGGTTCATGGAGGGAATGGCGGAGTACCTGTCGATCGGCCGCATCGATGCGCACACCGTGAGCTGGCTGAGGGACGCGGTGCTGAACGGCTACCTCCGTTCGATCGCCGAGATGTCGCGCCGGGATGACTACCTGTCGTACCGCTTCGGGCAGTCGCTGTGGTCGTTCATTGGCGAGAAGTGGGGCGATGAGGTGGTCGGCATCCTGTTGCAGAAGGCGCCGCGCATCGGCATCGATCGGGCGTTCTCGTCCACACTCGGCCTGTCGCTCGATGAGTTGAACCGCGAATGGCAGGCGGAAGTGCGTACGACCTACCTCACACAGGTGACGGAGTACGACCAGCCGGATCAGTTCGCGCATCGCCTGACGAATCACGACGAGCTCTACGATCCATGGTTCCTCGCCCCGGCCATCTCGCCCGACGGCGAGGAGTTCGTGTATCTGTCGCAGCACGATGGCTTCGCGTTCGACCTGTGGCTCGCCGACGCGCGTACCGGCAAGGCAAAGAAGCGGCTGGTCGGCAGTGCGCGCTCAGCCGGACTCGAGACGCTGCGTTACATGAATTCGGGTGCCGCGTTCTCGCACGACGGCCGCTACATCGCGTTCGCCGCGAAGGACGGCGGCCAGGACGCATTGTACGTCTACGATGTCCAGCGCGGCCGGATCGCAAAGAAGCTGAAGTTCGACCTGAACGGCATCACCTCGCCGAGCTGGGCGCCGGACGGTGCGAGCATCGTCTTCACCGGTCTGGATGGTGGTCTCAGCGACCTGTTCGTGACGGATCTCGACGGCAACCTGATGCGTCTGACGAATGACAGGTACGCGGACCTGCTGCCTGCGTGGTCGCCGGACGGTACGCGGATCGCGTTCACGACGGATCGCGCGGGCACCGATCTCGACCTGCTCGTCTACGGCAACGCACGGATCGCCGTGATGGATGTCGCGACGAACCGGATCGACGTGCTGCCGCATCAGGAGCAGGGCAAGAACATCAACGCCGTGTGGTCGCCCGACGGCAGCAAGCTGATCTGGGTGGGTGATCGTGACGGCACCAACAACCTGTACCTGTACGACATTCAGCAGCGCGAGCTGGCACAGATCACTGATCTGCTGTCCGGCGTGAT
>JAGTUV010000213.1 GCA_018224305.1 Gemmatimonadota bacterium | reverse complement strand
CGCGGGAGGGGATCAGCGGGTTCGCGCACGAGGCCACGATCACCGTAGCGCTCGTGCTCATTCTCGCAGCCGGGCTCCTGCGCACCGGCGCGATCGATGTGCTCGCGCGCTGGGTCGCACGCATCGCGGGACGCAGTGAACTGCGCCTGCTGACGCTCACGCTGGCCATCGTGGTGCCGCTCAGTGCCGTGATCAACAACACGGCCGCGGTTGCCGTGCTGATCCCGATGGTGCTGGGTCTCGCCCGCTCGTCGGAGGTCGCACCGTCACGCGTGCTGATGCCGATGTCATTCGCGGCGCAAATGGGCGGCACGATCACACTGATCGGTACCAGCACCAATCTGCTCGTAGCCGGTCTCGCACTCGACCTCGGTGTCGAACGCATTGGTCTCTTCGACATTGCACCGCCGGCGCTCCTCGTGACCTTCGCGGGCCTGCTGTACCTGTTCACGATCGGGCGCTGGCTGCTGCCGCACCGCACTGCGGAGGAAGATCTGCTGCGCAGCTACGAATTGCATGACTATCTGACCATGCTGCGCGTCCGACCGGGGTCGCGCTTTGCCGACCGCAGCCTGTCCGAATCGCGCTTCGCCCACGCTCTCGGTCTGCAGGTCGTGCGCATCGTGCGCAGTGATGGCAGCATCGATGTGCCTGCCGGTGGCACCGTCATCCGTGCCGGCGATGTGCTCGCCGTCGAGGGCAAGATCCCCGACATCGCCAGGATCCAGAACGACGGCGGTCTCGAGATGGCGGATACGGAACTCGCGCTTCAGCAGGCCGAGGATTCCGACGATGTGCGCATCGCGGAAGTCCTCGTGCCGGGCCGTTCGTCGATTCTGCGGCAGACAGTGCGGGACCTGGCTCTGCGCGCGCGCTTCGGCATCAGTGCTGTCGCCGTGCGCCGGCACGGGGTGCGCCTGCACCGCCCCATCAGCGATGTTCGCCTCCAGCCAGGCGACATGCTGCTCGTGCAGGGCACTGCCGAGTCGCTGAACCGGCTCCATCAGGAAAGCGACCTCGCGCTGCTGGGCGCCGTCGATCTGCCGGAGATCCGCGCGCGCAAGATGAAAATAGCCGTGCCCATCGTTGCCGGTGTCGTGCTGCTGCCCGCGCTCGGGGTGACGAACATCCTCGTATCCGCGCTCGTCGGCGTCGTGCTCATGTTCCTGACCCGCTGCATCACGCCGGACGAGGCATACCGCGAGATGGACTGGATGGTGATCGTGCTGCTCGGCGCAATCCTGCCGCTGGGCGAAGCCATGCATCGGACGGGTGCCGCCGGATTCATCGCGCACAACCTCATGACGTTCGCCAGTCCGCTCGGACCGCACGGACTGCTCGCCGTATTCCTGCTCCTGACGACATTGCTGACGTCCGTGATCTCCAATGCCGCGGCCGCCGTCGTCCTCACGCCGATCGCCATCGCCGGTGCCGCCACACTCGGCCTGTCGCCCATGCCGTTCGTGATCGCCGTGATGATCGGCGCGTCCAACAGTTTCATATCGCCGGTCGGATACCAGACCAATACCATGATCTACGGCCCGGGCGGCTATGAGTTCATGGACTACGTGAGAGTAGGGGCACCGCTGTCCCTGCTGATCGTCATCACCGCGACGTTCGCCATTCCAATGTTCTTCCCTTTCTAGGGTCCGCCGGCCCGTGGATCCCCATATCTCCCGCATCCCCTGATCACCCTTCTCACACACGTTCTCACGATCGAGGATTGACCCGGTGGCCTTACAGAGCGCGGTACTGCTAAATTCACGGATCATGAGCGATCGAGATCAGCCCGGTTCCGACTCCCGGTCGGCCTCCCCGTCCGGGGCCACGCCGCCATCCTCCCGGCCCTCGCCCGTATCGAGACGCGGGTTCCTGCGCGGTGTGGCGGGCGGAACGGCTGCCGTGGCAGTGGCGTCCGTGCTGCCGGCGGGGTGCGCGCCGGACTATGCGGAGCGGCGCTCCGACGGGGACGCGCTGCGCGCCCTGACGCCGAAGGAGTATGCGGTGGCGCGGGCGGCGGCGGAGGCGCTGCTGGTCGATGTCCCGGTCTCACCGGACACGGTGGCTGCGGCGATCGATGCGGAACTGGCCATCGCGGGCGAGCCGATGCGGACGGATATGAAGACAGTGCTGTCCCTGATGGAGCATGGTCCGCTGCTGTCGTTTCGCCGCAAGCGCTTCAGCGCGCTGTCACCGGCCGCGCGCCGCGTGGTGCTGGATGACTGGGCGACCTCGCGCTTCAACCTGCGCCGCGCCGCGTTCCAGGCGCTGAAGGGCTTCGTCATTTTCTATGCATACAGCGACGAGGCCACACGTACGCTGACGGGCTTCGACGGTCCGTGGCCGGAGCGCTTCGCACTGCCGGTGTACGATGTCGATTACGGAGAGATCGCGTGATCATACAGGGCGCGGGCCGGATGGACACGGTGCGCGATCGCGCGGACGTGATCGTCGTCGGGACGGGCTCCGGCGGCGGCACGCTGGCGGCATACCTCGCCGAGCGCGGCTGGGACGTGGTGATGCTCGAGAAGGGTGGCTTCCATCGCGCGGAGGAGTTCTCCCAGCGCGAGGAGCACGCCATGGCCGATTTCAACGGACGCCGCGGACTGGATGCGACGGTCGACAACGCGGTATTCCTGAACTACGCGGAAGCGGTCGGCGGCAGCACGGTACATTACTGGGGCGACTCGTTCCGCGCTCCGACGGATCGGCTGGAGCGGTGGCGCAGCGAGCACGGCCTGGACTGGATGATCGAGTCGGAGCTGGATCCGCACTGGGAGGCGATCGAGCAGGAACTCGGCATCCACATCACACCGGAAGTTCTGTTCAACGAGAACAACCGCCTCGTTCGAACGGGTTGCGAGAAGCTCGGCATAGAAGGCCACGCACCGCCGACGGCGCGCGTCGACTGCATCGGCTGCGGCTGGACACAGTTCGGGTGCGCGTACAATCGCAAGACGTCGCAGCTCATCACGACGATACCACGCGTGTCGAAGACCGGTGGGCGCATTTACAGCGATGCACGCGTGTCCAGGTTGATGATAAATGGCGGCCGCGTGACCGGCGTGGAGGCATCATTCCTCGATCGTGCCACGAAATCGGCGACGGGCACACTGCGCGTGGATGCACCGATCGTCGTGCTGGCTGGCGGCGCGCTCGGCACGGCGGACATCCTGCTGCGCAATGTCGAGGATGACGTGGTCGGCCGGCGGTTCTACATCAACCCGCACTACTTCGTGTGGGCGGATTTCGGCAGGCCGATCGACAACATGACTGGCATCCCGTGCGCATACGTCGTACATGGATTCCGTCACGTCCAGCGCGACGACCGGGGCGGTTATGGCGGCGGCGGCTACATCATGCTGACGAACCATCAGTCGCCCGGCATCGCCGGAGTCATGCTGAACGGCATCGGAGCGCAGCACACGGAGCGGATGAAGCGCTATCGCAATCTCGGCTCGCTCATGAGTGTCATAGACGAGGATCATCCCGGTCGCGTATTTCTGGGCAAGGACGGCGTGCGTCGCACGGAGTACAACGTGCAGGGCGTCGACCAGCAGAAGGCCGTGGATTACCTGAAGAACGCTTCGCGCATATTCCTCGCCGCGGGTGCGCAGGAGGTGTGGATTCCGGACGTCTATGGCACGACGGTGCGCAGCGAGGCGGACCTCGATCGTATCGGTCTGCGCAGCGTGCAGCCGAACGCGCAGTTCTGCGCGGGCTCGCATCTGATGGGCACCGCACCGATGGGTACGGATCCGTCCGATTCGTTCGCCGGACCGACCGGCGAGGCGCACCGTGTGCAGGGGTTGTACGTGGCGGATGGCGCAGCGCTGCCGGGCTCGGTATCGGTGGATCCGTCGCTGACGATCATGGGCGTCGCGCGGCATATTGCGGCGGGACTGCACGAGCGGCATGGTCGGGCGGGCGCATGATGACCACGGGCCGGGCGGCTCTCGCAGGCTTCGTCGTGCTGTTCGCAGGCTGCACGGTCCCGCCGGGCATACCGGCCGGAAGCACATCGGCGCCGGGCGAACAGGCATCGGGAGCAGCGATCACAGCCGTAGCCCGCGCAGTGGTCGCCGAAGTGAACCACACGCGGCAAGAGAACGGCCTGGCACCACTGCGCGAGGACGCGTTGCTCAGCCGTGCCGCGCGCGAGCACTCCGAAGAACTGGCATCCCGTCGCACACTCACGCACACCTCCACGAATCCCGCACGGCGTACGATGACAATGCGCATCGAAGCGGTGGGCGTCGTGTGGAGTCGCGCAGCAGAGAACCTCGCGAACATGTCAGGCAGCGCGTCGAGCGTACCTGAGCAGACGGCGCGGATGTGGATGGGCTCGGATGGTCACCGCCGGAACATGCTCGAGCCCGCGTACACGCACACGGGCGTCGGCGTCGCGATCGACCAGCGCGGGATATGGTACATCACGCAGTTGTACGTGCTGCCCCGCTGACCACTCAGCGCACGGACGCGCCGCCGCGTGCAGCGATGGAACGGCTGCTGGCCGCGCACGCGCCGCTCGCGCCCGCACCGCTCTGCCCCGAAATCCTCGCCCATCAGGCACACTCGCTCGTGGATATCTGGGAAGCCGCCGAAGGACTCGCCGGCGGTTCACTCGCGGCACCGTTCTGGGCCTATGCCTGGCCAGGCGGCTGCGCACTAGCGCGGGTGATCCTCGACGACCCGGCGCTCGTGCGTGGACGCACGGTGCTCGATTTCGGAGCGGGCGGCGGAGTGACGTCACTGGCGGCCGCATACGTCGGAGCAGCGTCGATCACCGCGAACGACATCGATGGATGGGCGCTGACCACGATCGACATCGCTGCACGCGGGCAGGGACTCGAGGTGACTACCCTGCTCGACGACATCTGTGCGAGGCCCGCTCTCGTCGATGGGTACGAGGTGGTGCTGTGCAGCGACCTGGCGTACGAGCGGTCGGAGGCGCCGAGGCAGCGGGCAGTGCTCGAGCGGGCCGCTG
>JAGTUV010000212.1 GCA_018224305.1 Gemmatimonadota bacterium | reverse complement strand
GATTCCTGCAATACTTCGTTCTGCGGCCGGCATTGAGCTTCTTCGCGCGCCGCTGGTACGGAGCTTCCCCGCATGCGCCGGAGGAAACGCCGCGCCGCACACCCGCGTACGGCCTGATCATGCAGATATTTTCCGGCAGGGGACCTGCAATGCTGAAGCTGAGGAATCTGGAGAAGTACTTCGAGACGAAGGCGGGCAGGCTGTACGTGCTGCGCAACATTGATCTCGACGTTGCACAGGGCGAGTTCCTGACGATCATGGGACCGTCCGGCGCCGGCAAGTCATCGCTGCTCGGTATCCTGGGCATGCTGGATGCCGCATGGGCGGGGGAGTACCACCTGCTGGATCAGCCGGTGCACAGACTGAACCTCAAGCAGCGCGCCGAACTGAACAAGCGCACCATTGGCTTCGTGTTCCAGCAGTATCACCTGCTCGACAACCTGACGGTATACGAGAACCTCGAGATCCCGCTCTCGTACCGCAACATCCCGCGTGCCGAGCGCGCTGCCGCAGTGGCCGACACGCTCGACCGCTTCAACATCGTCGGCAAGAAGGACCTCTATCCCGGTCAGCTCTCCGGCGGCCAGCAGCAGCTGGTCGGCGTCGCGCGCGCCGTCATTGCCGACCCGAAGCTGATCCTCGCCGACGAGCCGACCGGCAACCTGCACTCCGCCCAGGGCCGCGAGATCATGGAACTGTTCCGCAAGCTGAACGAGCAGGGCACCACCATCATTCAGGTCACGCACTCCGAGGCGAATGCCGAGTACGGGCATCGCATCATCGAACTGTTCGACGGCTGGATCTCGAGTGAGAGAAGGACAACGTCGTCGGCGCCGGCCTGAGACCCATGGCAGCCTCAGTCCCTCGGATGCTGCCGTCTCTCCGCCCGTATCCCTGCCGGCCACAGTGACACCGGCTCCTCCAGTTCGCCGACGAGCGCGAGCAGCAGCGGGTGCATGGACGTAAAGCGATCAGCGGGATCCGGTGCGAGACAGGTCATGACCGTGTGCTCGAGCGACTCGGGGAGGTCGGAGCGAAACTGGCCGGGAGCGGGCGGCATCTCGGCGTCGGCCTGCGGGAACTGCCGCGGTCGGCCGTCCTCCATGGGCTCGGCGTACACGTCCTCGAAGGCCCAGCGTCCCGTAAGAAGCTCATAGAGCAGTGCGCCCAGGCCCCAGACATCGGCGCCGGGACCGAGCGGTTCGCGGCGCGCCTGTTCGGGCGCCATATACGGCGCGGTGCCGAGTCGTCTGCTCGGACGCCGGTCCGAATCGACGCGCCGCGCCGTGTCCAGGTCGATCAGCACGGGCACATCGTCGCGCAGCAGCAGGTTCGCGGGCTTCAGATCGAGATGCAGGAAACCGCGCCGGTGCAGATGGTAGAGTGCTGCACCGAGGTGGATGGCGGCGCGCACGGCATCGCCGATCTCGAGGCGGCGGTTCGGCAGCGACTCGAGCACATCGAACAGCGACGCGCCGTCCAGATACTCGAGCAGCATGAACGGCAGGCCTTCATGACTACCGACGCCGTAGCACCTCACGATGTTCGGGTGCCCTACCGTGCGCAGGATGCGCGCCTCACGCTTGAGCGCTGCCACGTCCGCGCGCACCCTGCCCTGATCGGGTGCGACGATCTTGCAGGTATACGCGCACCAGTCGCGCGCGCTCCAGACCTGGTACAGGTGGCCGCGACGTCCTGCGGCGAGGTGGCCCGTCACGGTGAGATCGCCGGCAATGCGGTAGCCGACAGGATAGGGGAACTGTTCGCGTGAACGGCGGGCCGGGCGCGCGCCCCCGGTATCGAACAGGCCGATCGGCCGCGGGGGCGCGCCCCGTTTCATCCGCGGGTACCGGCGCCCAATGCGAGCAACTCCGAATTGTCCCTGATGATGACAACCCGCGGCCTCGAGCCCATCACATCAGCGCTCGGGCTGGTTCTCGTCCTGCCCCGATCCGAGCGGAGCTGTCGCGACGAGCTCGTCGAGCGAGATCGCGACGCGCGTGCGGCTGCTCTTCTCGACCAGTCGGTCGAGGTGCTCGCGGTTGACTTCCGCCATGTCGATGCCGCTCGCGCGCAGTGTCTGCTCGACCTCATCGATGACCTTCGTGCCGCGCTTGTACACGTCCGGATACAGGATCAGGAACCCATCGTCTATGGTCGCCACCTGGTACTCGGCCGTGAACTTCACCGTCTTCGCCAGACGGATCGTGCGTGTCATTACCGGTGAGCCGATCAACGTCTCGAGCACGGCCTGGTCGAGTTTCGGCGATGCATACTCGTGCACCAGCCTCGTCAGCTCGATCACGTCCTCGTTGCGCATGCGTACGCAACCCCGCGACGCCGGATTGCCCAGCGCCTGGTAATCGGACGTGCCATGGATGTAGAGGAGCGGTCCGAAATTGAGCTTGACGCGACCCATCGGGTTCGTTTCGCCCGGCGGCTCCGGTGTGCGACCGACCGCCCAGTCGCTCTTCGGAGGATGCCACCACGGATTCCAGATGACCTCCCTGATCTTGTAGCTGCCCGCGGGCGTCTCGTATCCCACCAGACCTACCGACACCGCATAGGTGCGCGTTCGCACACCGTCCTCGTACACGTACAGGCGGTTGGCCGGCACGTTGACGACGATGTGCAGACCCTCGTCGGATGCATAGCGGTCATACGCATAATTGGCGCCCGCACCTGTACCTGCTACGATCAGGCCGGCGGCAATACTCAGGCGTCGAATCGAGAACTTCATCGGAGCAGCTCCTTCAATTGCTTGATATACACTAACTTACAGGAGCAACGACCGTGCCGGAAGGCATCGGCCGGGATTACTGGTTGGTTTTCCCGCCGTGGCGTGGGTAGTTGGCCTCACTCAACCCCCGAAAGCCACGGCCCCCCGGGAAAACTGCCGCGGCTCCCGACCCGCCAGAATCTGCCGCTTTACGCGGGAAGTGCCACATTCTGCATGGTCTCCGCGACCCGCTCCAGCGCCGTTTCGAACTGGGGTGTGGGCATTCCGATGCCGAAGCGCACGTGCCTGTCGAGGCCGAAATGGGAGCCCGGCACGATGAGCACACTCTGCTCAGTCCGCAGCCGTTCGGCGAGATCGTCGGACGAAATGTCCGCATCGTAGCGCGCCAGGCAGATGGCGCCTGCATCGGGGTCGCGCCAGTGGAATCCGCCGGTCTGCTCGAACCAGGAGGTGAGCGTGTGGAGACCGGTGCGAATGATTCCGCGGGTGCGTTCCAGCAGTTGCGGGCGTACTTCGGCGTCGAGGGCGATTGCGGCGAGGTGGTCGGTCAGCTCGCCGGCGGAGATGGTCGTGTAATCGGAACGGGCCCAGAGCCGCTCGGCCGTCCGTGCATCGCTCATGCACCAGCCGATGCGCAGGCCGGGCAGGCCGTACGCCTTCGACAGCGAGCCTGTCGCGACGACCCGTTCATGCGAGCCGAAGAACGAGAGCGTGTCGCTGCCATCAATCTCGGCACCGCGGTATACTTCGTCGGCCAGGATCCACGCTCCGGTGCGCTGCGCGGCCTGCACGATCGCGGCGCGCGCCTCGTTGGAGAGTGCGGCGCCCGTCGGATTGCCGGGATTCGTGACTACGATCATGCGGGTGCGGCCGGTCACTGCACGGGCGATGTCGTCCGGATCCGGCTGCCAGCCGATCTCTTCGCGCAGCGGGATCTCGACCACGCGTGCGCCGACGTTGCGGGCGAGGCCGTACGTCTGCATGTACGTCGGCACCACCACCGCGATCTCCTCGCCCGCACGGACCAGGTCCCACATGGTGATGAAATTGGCTTCGGCGCTGCCGTTGCAGACGACCACGCCGTCATCGCCGGCGCCGTCGTAGAGTGCCGCAATGCGGGCGCGCAGCGCGTCGGAGCCATTCGACTGGCCGTAGCCGAGCAGGACGTCGTCCACGTTCGCGTGGCCGATCTCGAGCAGTTCCGCGAGCGTCAGCGGATGCACTCCGCTCTCGGACAGGTTGAACTCGACGCGATTCTCGTACGTCGACTGCCAGCGCTCCATGGCGAACGGGTGAAACGTGCTCATTGCGGTATCGGGTGCAGGTGGTAGTGGTTGCCGGGCGCGCCCCGGGGGTTGGTGCCTGCGAGGTGCTCCGCCGAAAGCATACACGCTGCGGCGTGTCGCTGCCAGCACGCCCCTTGCCGCAACAGGTGGTGTCGATAAGATCAGCAGGTCGCAGGTGTATCAATTCCACGGTCAGGTATGTCGCAATCCACGATCACGGGAGGGCGGGGGTGCAGTTTCCGGATACGCTGGTGCAGGATGAGGGCGGTCGCATCGTGCTGCTCGTGCTCGATGGGCTGGGTGGCCTGCCGCACCCGGAGACGGGGCTGACGGAGCTGGAGTCGGCGAACACCCCGAACCTGGACCGCCTCGCGCGCAGCGCGTCGCTCGGCCTGCAGCTGCCCGTCGGGATCGGCATCACGCCCGGCAGCGGGCCGGGCCACCTCTCGCTCTTCGGCTACGATCCGGTGCAGCACGACATCGGACGGGGCGTGCTGTCCGCGCTCGGCGTCGGCTTCGCCGTGAAGCCGGGTGACATAGCGATCCGCCTGAACTTCGCGACGCTCGATGCGGAGGGCAGGATCACGGACCGTCGCGCGGGCCGGCCGACCGATCAGGAAAATGTGCGGCTGGTGAAAAAGCTCCAGGAGAATGTGAAGGGTCCGGGCGGCGTGGACGTGTTCTTCGAGTCGGAGAAGGAGCACCGCGCCGTGCTCGTGATGCGCGGGCGCCAGCTCTCGGCCGAGCTCGCCGACACGGACCCACAGGAGGAGGGCGTGCCGCCGCTGCCGGCGAAGGCGCGCAAGGCGGAGGCGGAGGAGACGGCGCGCCTGCTGCAGGTGGTCCTCGACAGTGCGTTCGACGTGCTGAAGGACGAGAAGGTGGCGAACGGCATCATAGCGCGCGGCATCGACGCGTATCATCCGTTCCCGACATTCTTCGAGCGGTACATGCTGCGTGCGCGGGCGATCGCGAAATACCCGATGTACCGGGGCGTCGCCCGTCTCGTGGGCATGGATGGCGCACGGGTGCCGGAGAACGACGTCGAGACGGTCGACGTCCTGTCTGAATCGTTCGGCGAGTACGATTTCCATTTCGTCCACTTCAAGGCGATGGACTCGCGGGGTGAGGATGGCGATTTCGCGGCTAAGGCGAAGGCGATCGAGGCGGTGGACGCACTGATTCCGCGCATCGAGGAATTGAAGCCGGACGTGCTGCTGATCACGGGCGACCACTCGACGCCGGCGAGCATGCGCGCACATTCCTGGCATCCGGTGCCCGTCATGATCGTTTCGCGGTGGACGCGGCCGCAGCCGGACGCGACGTTCGGGGAGCGGTCGTGCGCGCGCGGCGAGATCGGCATCGTGCCGGGCCGCGACCTGATGACACTGGCGCTCGCGCATGCGGGTCGCCTTGCGAAATACGGTGCATGATGGATGTGGAAGAGACGTTGAAACACGCGCTGCAGCTGGGCGAGGAGCAGCGATTCGAGGAGATGGCGGAGATGCTCGCGGGCGCGCTCCAGAAGGACCCGGATGAGCCGTACATCCTGGGCTGGCTCGCGGTTGCGGAGCGCGAGCTCGGCAACGACGGAGCGGCGTACGAGTACTTCAAGCGCTGTGTCGCCGCGGAGCCGCTGGATCCGCAGCTGCTGGCACTCGCCGGTTCAGGCCTCGCCGCGTTCGACGATCCGGATGCGGAAACGACGCTGCGAAACGCTGCGCTCATGGGTCCCGAGCTCGCCATCACACGGCTCCAGTACGGCGCGTACCTCGCCCGCGAGGGGATGTTCGTCGAGGCGCTCGAGCATCTGGAGGCCGCGGCGCAGATCGAGCCGGACGATCCGGTGGTGCACGGCGAGCTGGGCATCGCGCACGCGCTCAAGGGTGATCTCGAGGCCGGGGCGCGGTCCATGGAGCGGGCGCTCGCACTCGCGGAAGACGACTCGTGGACGCGGGTGCTGCACGGTCTCGTGTTGTACGAGTTGAAACGCACGGAGGAATCGGCCGAGGAACTGATTCGCGCGGCGATCGAGCGGCCGCAGGATGCCGAGTCGCAGGTGGTGGCTGCACTGGCCGCGGCTGCGGCCGGCTGGGATGACGCCGCGCAGGATGCACTCGCGCGTGCCGAGTTCGCCGAAGAGGGTGCGGATCCGGAGCTGCTGCACGAGGCCGAGGAACGCATTGCGTTGGGCGCCGATCCGTCCGCCGCACTGCTGCGTGAAACTGTCGGACCGTCGATCCTTCACGACCGGCTGACGCACCCGCTGTGAGTGTGCTTGCGCGTCTCGGCCGACTTGCCGCCGGCGTCCTTCTGAGCGCGGTGGCTCTCTGGGTGATGTCGATCACCGTCGTGATGATCGCGGGTGCGTGGCCGAACCTCCGCGATGCCGACGCGATCGTCGTGCTCGGCGCCGCGCAGTACAACGGCCGGCCGTCACCGGTGTTGCAGGCGCGGCTCGATCATGCGCTCGACCTGTATGGCCGTGGTCTCGCGCAGAACCTGATCTTCACGGGCGGTACCGGCGTCGGTGACACCGTGAGCGAAGCCGAGGTGTCACGGCGCTACGCGATGAACCGCGGTGTGCCATCGTCGGCGATCATGACGGAGCGCGACGGCCTGACCTCGGCGCAGTCGGTGCGCGCCGCTGCTGCGCTCATGGAAACCGCCGGTCTCGGGAGTGCGTTGATCGTCAGCGACAGCTACCACATGATGCGCCTCGAGGTGCTCGCGCGGCGGTCGCACATCGTGCCGTATCGCGCGCCCGCCGCAAACGCGCCGATCGATGCCGCGTCGCGTCGCATGCGCTGGGAGTACGTATTGCGCGAGAGTGTGCTGTTCCCCGCCACAACGATACTCGGCGGCCGCTGATGGGTGACATCCGGCTGCCGCACGAGCTGTACACTCTCGATAACGGACTGCGTGTCATCGTGCACGAGGACCGCCGCACGCCGCTCGTGTGCGTCAACGTGTGGTATCACGTCGGCTCGAAGGAAGAGGTGCGCGGCCGTACCGGCTTCGCGCACCTCTTCGAGCACCTCATGTTCGAGGGCTCCGAGCACGTGCCGGAGGGCCGCTTCGACGAGCTGCTGGAGGGGATTGGCGGCACGAACAACGGCTCGACATCGACCGACCGCACGAACTACTGGGAGCTCATGCCGTCGAACGGTCTCGACCTCGCGCTCTGGCTCGAGGCCGACCGCATGGGAGGGCTGCTGCCCGCGATCACGGGCGCGCAGCTCGAGGCACAGCGCGACGTGGTGCGCAACGAACGGCGGCAGAGCTACGAGAACCGGCCCTACGGCCTGGCATCGGAGACGCTCACTGCCGCACTGTTTCCCCACGGCCATCCCTACAGTTGGCCGGTGATCGGATCGATGAACGACATCGGCGCGGCGACAATCGAGGATGTCCACGCGTTCTGCCGGCAGTACTACACGCCGAACAATGCGTCGATCGCGGTGGCCGGCGATGTGGATGTGGCGCACGTGCGCGACGTGGTCGAGCGGTACTTCGCGGACATCCCGGCCGGCCCGGTCGTGTCGCGGCCCGAGCCGGCGGCGCCGGCACTCGAGCGGACGGAGCGCATCGTCATGGAGGACGATGTCAGCCTGCCGCGCCTCTACATCGCGTGGCACACACCCGCCGTGTATGAGGAGGGCGATGCCGCGCTCGATGCCGCGGCCGCTATCCTCGCACACGGACGCGCGTCCCGGTTGTATCGCACGCTCGTCTACGACAGGCAGGTAGCGCAGGCCGTGTCGGCGTACCAGAGCAGTGCTGTGCTGGGATCGACATTCCGCATTGTCGTCACCGCCCGTCCTGATGTCGCGCTGACGATCATCGAGCGCGAGATCCGCCGTGAGCTCGAGGCGATGGCGAACGACGTCACCGATCGCGAACTGGAACGTGCGGTCAACGGCATTGAGACCGGCTACATCGACTCGCTCCAGAGCGTCGGCGGGTTCGGCGGTCGTGCGGACCAGCTCAACATGTACCTGTTCCATACCGGCGAGCCGGACTACGCCGCGCGCGACCTGCGCCGCTATCAGGAGCTGACGGCGAGCGACATCGCACGCAGCGTACGTGACCATCTGCTCGCGCCGTCCGTCGTATTGAGTGTGGTCCCGCTCGGCCGCAGCGGCCTCGCCGCGGTGAACCGATGACAGGGAGCGCGCGGGCAGTGCACCGTTCGTCATCGCACAGTCCGCGTGCGCATCAGCCTGCGGTCGGCCCGCCGCCGGTGACGACGCTGCCGCCGATCGTCGTGCATCGTCTCGGCAACGGTCTGGACGTCTGCATCGTCGAGCGTCACGATCTGCCGGTCGTCGACGTTCGTTTCATTGTGCGCGGCGGCGCGAGCGAGGATCCGCCGGAGCACGCCGGCCACGCATACATGCTGGGCGACCTGCTCGACCAGGGGACGGAGCGGCATTCGGCGCTCGAGATCGCGGAGCAGGCGGATACACTAGGCGCGTCACTGGAGACGCGTGCATCGTGGGATTCGTACGCCGCGGCGCTTCACGTGCTCACGCCGCGCATCGAGCCTGCACTGCAACTGCTCGCTGACGTGATGCTGAATGCGACGGTGCCGGACGCGGAACTGGAGCGCGGACGCAGCGAGCGGCTGGCCGCGATACTACAGGAGAGGGACGAGCCGCGCACCATCGCGACGCAGGCGTTCAACCGCCACGCATACGACCCGGCCCATCCGTACAGCGCGCCGCTCGCGGGAACGCGCGAGAGCATCGCGGCGGTCGGCCGTGCCGACCTGATGGCGCTCCGCCGCGCGCAGTTCGCACCCGCGAGCGCGTTCCTGGTGCTGACCGGCGACATAGCGGCGGACGCGGCGCTGCCGCTGGTCGAGCGACTGTTCGGTGGCTGGACCGCACAGCGCACGGGCGCGGGCGGAGACGGGCGCGCGTCGATGCAGCAGCGAACGCCGGGTTCGGCCGCGCGCGTGCATATCGTCGATCGTCCCGCAGCGCCGCAGTCAGAGCTGCGGGTGGGTCGGCCGGGGCCGGCCCGCGACACCGATGACTACTTTGCGCTCCTCGTGGCGAACACCGTGCTCGGCGGTGCGTTCACTTCCCGCCTCAACATGCGGCTCCGGGAAGAGAAGGGGTACACATACGGCGCGGGTTCGCGGTTCGCGTTCCGGGCGGGCGGCGGTCCATTCATGGCGAGCACGGCGGTGGCGACTGCGGCGACTGCCGACGCGGTCGATGTCATCGTGACGGAGATCGAACGAATGACCGACGAGGCGGTGCCGGACGCGGAACTGGAGCGCGCGAAGAACTACGTCGTACTGGGCCTGCCCGCCTCGTTCGAGACGACGGGTAACGTCGCGGAGCATGTGGTCGAGGTCGCGCTGTACGGTCTCGGCCGTGACTACTACGGTACGTATGCGGACCACGTTCGAGCAGTGAGTGCAGCCGATGTGCAGGCGGCGTCCGCGCGCTGGCTCGGGCGCGCTGGCCTGACGATCGCAATAGCCGGTGACGCAGGCTCGATTGCACCGGAACTGGAAGCGTTGAAGATCGGAGATGTGAATGTCGACGAGTACGGCTGATCAGCCGCTGAGCATATCGTTCGAGCGATACCGCCTGGACAACGGCATGCGCGTGGTGTTGTCGCGTGACCCGTCCGCACCGGTCGTAGCCGTCAACCTCTGGTACAACGTCGGCTCGCGGAACGAGCGTGCGGGCAGGACCGGCTTCGCGCACCTCTTCGAGCACATGATGTTCCAGGGGTCCGAACACGTGCCCGAGATGGCGCACTTCGCGATGATCGAGCAGGCGGGCGGGTCCCTGAACGGTTCCACCTGGCTCGACCGCACCAACTACTTCGAGACACTGCCTGCCCACTACCTCGAGCTTGGGCTGTGGCTGGAGTCCGATCGGCTCGGCTGGCTGCTGCCCGCAATGACTCAGGAGAAGCTCGACAACCAGCGTGACGTCGTGAAGAACGAGCGGCGCTGGCGCGTCGACAATCAGCCGTATGGCGACTGGGACGAGCGCATCCAGGCGATGGTGTATCCCGAGGACCATCCATACCATCATTCCGTGATCGGATCGATGGAGGACCTCGACGCCGCGAGTCTTGAAGACATCGAGCAGTTCTTCCGCACGTACTACGCGCCGAACAACGCCGTGCTGTCGATTGTCGGCGACTTCGATCCGGCGCACGCACGGGAGCTGGTCCAGCGATACTTCGGTGACATCCCGTCCGGTGCGCCCGTCCCGCCGATCCCGGGACGCACGGAGATCCCGCTGACGCTGGGCGGCGAGGTCCGCGACACGGTGGAGCAGGACATATCGCTCGCGCGTGTGTACATGGCGTTCCGCACCCCGCCGTTCGGGTCGGACGAGTTCCATGCGGGTCTGGTGGCGTCGTACATTCTCGGGCAGGGCAGGGCGGCGCTGCTGTATCGCACGCTCGTCCGTGAACGGCAGCTCGCGCAGGACGTTGTCGCCTATGCGTTCCCGATCGTTGTGGGCGCGTCGATGATCGTCGTGTGGGCGACGGCGCGGCCCGGCGCCGGCATCGACGAGGTGGAGGCGGCGCTGAGCGAACAGATCGCTGCGCTGTCGGAGGTGACGAACGCGGACGTCGAGCGCGCGATGGCGCTGCTCGAGGCCAGTCACCTGAAGGATCTCCAGACCGTCGACGAACGTGCCGACCAGTTGTCGATGTACACCACGATGTTCGACGACCCTGACCGCATCAATACCGCGCTCGCTCGCGTGCGTAGCGTCACGACCGCCGACGTGCGTGCGTTCGCGGCCCGCTATCTCCGACCTGACAACCGCGCGGTGCTCCGATACGTGCCGAAGAACGGAGGCGCCTCATGACGGCGAAGCGCGCGGGGCACGAGAGCGCTGCCCCGGACGGAGCAGCGGACCGCAGCTCGCCGCCCGATCAGAGCGCGGCCCCGGGCGGAGCGGTCGACCGCAGCTCGCCGCCCGCACCGGCCCCCATCCGGACGTTCAGGTTCCCGTCCGTGTCACGGCATGTGCTGGACAACGGCATCACGCTGTATGTCGCCGCGCGTGGAGCGCTGCCGCTGGTGACAGTGCGTGCGGTCATTGATGCCGGTGCTGCAGCGGAGGAGTCCGGCGAGGAAGGCCTCGCGTGGTTGACTTCGAGCGCGCTGGAGGGCGGGACGGCGCAGCGGAGCGGCGAGGACCTGGCGTGGGAGATGGAGCGGCTGGGCGCGGGCCTGGAGACATATGCGACGTGGGATGCGCTGACCGTGGAGCTGACGACGCGCTCGGACCGGGTCGCGGACGCGCTGGCGCTGCTCGCGGAGGTGCTGCGGCAGCCGGCGTTCCCGGAGCGCGAGATCGAGCGCATGCGCAGCGAGCAGCTCGCCGAGATACTGCGGCGTCGCACCGAGCCGCGCGGGCTGGCCGATGATGCCGCCGTCCGCTCGATCTACGACAGCCGTGCGACGTACGCCCGTCCGGTCATCGGCAACGAGCGGCAGGTGGAGGCGTTCGATGCACCAGCCGTGGCGCGTTTTCACGAGCGTCGTTTCACGCCCGGCAACACGGCGATCGTCATGGCCGGCGCGGTCGATGTCGACGCGGCCGTTGCCGGCGTGGAGCGCGCGTTCGGCGACTGGCGAGGCGAGCGCACGCCGGCGCCCGTGCCGACGACGGACGCGCGCGTGGACAGGCCCACCGTGTTCCTGGTCGATCGCGCGAGCGCCGTGCAGTCGGAGCTGCGCATCGGCCACGTGGGCGTCGCTCGCCACGATGACGATTATTACGCACTGCTCGTGCTGAATACGGTGATCGCCGGCTCGTTCACGAGCAGGCTCAACATGACGCTGCGCGAGAAGCACGGCTTCACGTATGGCGTGCGCAGCCAGTTCACGTTCCGACGTGCGGCGGGCCCGTTCATCATCCAGACGGCCGTGGCCAGTGATGTAACCGCGCGCGCGGTAGGAGAGACGCTGAGAGAGCTGCGCGACATCCGCGAGAACGGCGTCACCGGCGAGGAGGTCGCCGCAGCCCGCGACTATCTCGCCGGCACGTTGCCGCTCTCCATGCAGACCACCGGGCACATCGCCGCGCGTGTCGCCGAACTGCACACGTTCGAGCTGGACACCGACTACTTCGAGAACTGGCGCGGTCGCATCGCGGCCGTCACACCGGACGATGTCACACGCGTCGCGCGCGAGCACCTGCATACGGACCGCCTCGCCATCGTCGTCGTCGGCAACGCCGCCGCCATCGAGCCGGACCTGCGCGAGGCCGGCATCGGTGAGATCGTGCGTGAGGGAGACGATTCATGAGCGACGACGATCCGAAGACCGGCCTGATCGAGCGCCGGCCCATCCACAGCGGCCGCATCGTGGATCTGTCGATCGACACCGTGCGCTTTCCGGACGGGACGACTGGAGAGCTGGAGCTCATTCGACACTCGGGCGCGGCCGCTGTGCTCCCCGTCCTCGGCGACCCGGCCGGTCACGATCCGCAGGTCCTCCTCATCCGGCAGTATCGTTACGCTGCAGGCGGCTTCATGCTCGAGGTCCCCGCCGGCCGCCCCGATCAGCCCGGTGAGGATTGGGAATTGTGCGCGCGGAGAGAGCTCGAGGAGGAGACCGGACTGGTCGCCGGAACGATGACCTACATGACCAGCATCCACACGACGCCCGGCTTCACCGATGAGCAGATCCGCCTCTTCCTCGCGACCGACTGCACGACAGGCATCGAGAAGAAGGATGTCGACGAGTTCATCGAGCCCGTCACCCTGCCGATTTCGGAAGCGCTGGAGAAGGTGCGCGAAGGCGAGATCACCGACGGCAAGACGATCTGCACGCTGATGTACGCGGCCGGGTTCCTGTTCGGGCGATGACGGGCGCACACCGGGCACCAGCCGCGGACTGCTCGTGACCGACACCGCCACGGTGACGCGGCTGCTGCTGGCGTGGTGCGACGGCGATGTGTCGGCACACGACCAGCTGATCCCTCACGTGTACGAAGAGCTGCATCGCATTGCGCAGCGACAGATGCGCTCCGAGCAGACCGGCCACACGTTCCAGACCACCGCGCTCATCCACGAGGCCTTCATGCGCATGGTCGACATCGAGGCTCACTGGAACGGACGCGCCCATTTCCTGGCCGTCGCCGCTCGGGTGATGCGCCAGATCCTGGTCGATCACGCGCGCGGGCGCGGCCGACAGAAGCGGGGTGGCGGTCAGATTGCCGTCACGTTCGATGAGGCTCTCGTCATCTCGACGGAGCCCGGCTCGGAGCTGATCGAGATGGACGATGCGCTGAAACGGCTGGAAGCGATCGACCCGCGCAAGGCGCGGGCGATCGAGCTGCATTACTTCGGCGGGCTCACCTACGACGAGGTCGCCACCGTGCTGGACATCTCCGCGGCGACGGTCGACCGTGACCTGCGCATGGCCAAGGCCTGGTTGTACCGCGAGCTGCGCAGCGATTGGTGAGCACCGCGCCGGCGGACGAAGACACGACGCAGCCTCCAGGCATGCCGCGCCTCCGCCGCCGGAGCGTGTGCATCAGTTCGATCTCAGCGCCAGGATCATCGGCTCGGCCAGCTTCGCCAGCAGCGCGTCGATCGTGAGCGCCTCGATGGAGCCAACCTCGTAGCGTGTGCCGCCAATCACTGCGTACGCATTGAACGCCGGCGGCCCGGAGTGCGGGTACACGAAGCCCAGCTCGCCGATGGATTCCATGATGAGCACGCCGTCCACGATGTCGTCTCGAACCTGCTCGAAGATCTGCCGGTCGGGTATGACATTGTACACCTGCTGCATGCTGATCCTGAGATCCGAGGCCGGCTGGATGTACTGGATGTAGCTGGCAGCCTGCGAGATCTGGCTCGCCTGTGCGGCCGTCAGTATGTCTCTCGTGAACGTGTGGGTGATCACACCGGTAATGCCGACCGTGACCGATATCGTCCTGTTGGCCACCAGGTCCGTCAGTGCGTTCCTGAGCACGATCCGCGTCGTTGCATCGTCGCTCCGCGCGACGGCGGTGGCGACCGCGTCCAGCCGGTCGCGCCACGGCTGAACCCTGGTGTTGACTAGGCCGAGCAGCGTGTTGTAGTAGAACCGGCCCTCGTGATTCTTGAGTGATGCCCTGATGCCGTCATCGATTCCCTGCTTCGCCACTGTGACGATACCCGGGATCAGCTGACGAATGCCGCGCAGGCTGAGCTCGAACTGGTAGTCCGCCGTCGCCTTGACCAGATCGGCGTACGCCTTTTCCGCGGCCGCGATCTGCGTCAGGACCTGATCGTTGATCTCGCTGTGGATCCGATCGAGCAGCTCGGGCGGCGGCGCAATGAGCACCCGTGTGTTGTCGGCGCTGATGACGCCGGTGATGTTGAGATTGACCGAGCCATCCCGGATCGCGCCGGCCAGAGTCAGGCTCTGGTTTGTCGCTCCGACACTGCCGCTCATCGTCTGGCGGCCCGCGGGCAGCTCCCAGCCGAACTCGCCGGCCAGCGAAGTCTCGAAGCTGCCATCGCTCTCGACGCGGGCGTGCGTGTCCAGCTCGGCCAGCGGTCGCACCGGGATGAACGCAGGCCACCACGAGTCATCGCGCGACGTAGTGCCGCGGACGAACGCGTAGCCGTTGAAGCCGCTGTGTGTGCCCGCTGCGGCCCGCACCCCGCCACTGGCCGAGGCAATGCCGATCTCCAGGCCGATATTCCCGGCGGAGAGGTCGAGCGACAACTCGCCGTTGAAGCCCGACTCGTAGCTGGCGCCGAGATCCGATGCGAATGGATCACTCTCCGACAGGTGCAGCTCCGTCGTGTGGTTGTCCACGAGCTGGCCGGTCACCGACATGATCCGGAACACCGGGAACGTGCCCGTCCGCGTCGAGCGACCGTCGAACGTGCCCAGACCGTTCACCGTCTGCTTCGGCACGAACGGGATCCGGCCATTGAGCGACCAGCCGGTACCCGCGGCGCCGAGCAGGTTGTGCTGGCCGTACACGTAGTACATCGGGTCGCGGTAATCCACGACCATCAGCGTCCGCTTGCCATCCGGGCTGCGCACGACGATCGGCTTCGTCGCCGCCGAACCCGTCTCCCCCGTCGCGATCGACAGGTTCAGCTGCTGCTCGAAATCGAACACCAGGTAGTCGGTATCATCCTTAAGCAGAATGCCGAGGTCGCGCTCCTCGTTCAGGAAGCGGCCGGTGAAAATGCCGACGTCGGCCCGGATCGGATCGCCGATCACGATCCGCTCGTGTGGCGACGGGATCTGCACCTTGCCGCTGATGCTGCGGAGCCGGCCGTTCGCGTCGAAACGCACGTCCACGTCTGCACCGAGGAACGTGATCTGACTGTTCTCACCGGTTTTCAGCGACAGCGTGCCGTCCACCGTGAATCCCTCCGGCGTCTGCACCACCGCGCCCTGTGCCTGCACGTCCTCGCGGCTGAAGCTCGTCGCCGGACACTCGCCGCACACCGGCGCCGACCGCGTCGTGAACATCGATGTGAACGGTGCGGCCATCCCCACACCCGCTGCATCGCGGACGCCCTGCACCCGGACCTGGTGGTCCGCTGAAGCTGCCAGCGGCGCCGCTGGCGTGAATGTCACGGTCGCACCGCTCACCGCGAGGCTGCCCGCCGCCTGCCCCACGGAAAACGTCGCTGCCGTCACAGACGCCGCTTCCACCGGCCGCGAGAACGTGACGATCACCGGCGCCGCGTACTCCACGTGGTTCGCGCCGTTGGCCGGGCTCACGCTCGCCACCACGAGTGGACTCGCCGCCGGCGCGTTGCACGTCGGGTCCGTCGGTGCGCATGAGCCCCCACCATCGTCGGCCGAGCAGCCTCCGCTCAACGCTACTGCGAGAATCAGCCGCCCGCTCGTCCAGAATCGTGTGCGCGACATATGTCATTCCTCCTGTTCGGCCGCTGCTCCGCGGCGCAGTCCGGAGCCCGCCCGGACGGACGGTTCTCCCTGTACATGAGGAAGCGACATTCGCCGTCCGGTTTCCCTCACCGGCCGCTCCGGCGCCGCTCTGCCGCGCGGCACAACGAGGAGTCGGCATCGGCGACGGTGTGCAGCGTGGCCCCAAAAGGGGTCACGCATCTCCCCGTCATGTCCTGATATTGTGACGCCGCTGCCGCGCCGGCCGGGCGAGGTCCCGCGCCGTAATACCTTGCAATGTCTGTGGTTCCGGCGTTTCAGAGAGCGTTTGAATAGCCCTGATGGCGGGGAATGGAACCTGCCATTCTCCATGGCGGGTCCGACGAAGATCTGAGGCTGCGACGGCGCAGCAGATCGGACGCAACCGCCCGAAAGGGTGCGCGAAGGGGGAGCCATGGCGGAGACGGCAAAGGCCCACATGAGTCTGGTGAGCGCGGCGAACGTTCAGCCCATCCGGGAGCTGGACGACAGCGGACTGGTCGCGGCATTCCTGTCCGGCGAGAAGCGCGCGTTCAACGAGCTGGTCTCGCGCTATCACGTGCGGCTGCTGAACTTCATCCACCGCACGATCGGCGATCGTGAGCGGGCCGAGGATCTGGTGCAGGAGACGTTCGTACGCGTGTACCGGCATCTCCACCGCTTTGATCAGTCGAAGAAGTTCTCGACCTGGGCATATACGATCGCGGGCAACCTGGCGAAGAACGAGCTGCGCAATCGCTCGCGCAATCCGCTGGTGCTGTTCCAGACGATCAAGAAGAACTGGGACGCGGACCATCGTCCGCTCGAGTGGGAGGACAACACCTATC
>JAGTUV010000211.1 GCA_018224305.1 Gemmatimonadota bacterium | reverse complement strand
TCTCGATCAGACGGTCGCGCGAATCGTGATGCCGGCGCCCATCGCGCCAGGTGCACAGGTGACGCGCGAGAGCGACTGGAGTTTCCGCGTGCCGCGCGTCGAGGGCGGACGCGGTCTGCGCATGGGTGCGTGGCCCGACTCGCTGTTCCAGGTGGCGCAGTGGTATCCACGCGTAGCGAAGTTCGACGACCTCCGCGGCTGGGACACGGAGCCATAGCTCGGACCATCGGAATTCTACAACAACTTCGGCAGCTTCGATGTACGGATCGATGTGCCCGCGGGCTGGATCGTCGGCGCGACAGGCGTGCTGAGGAACCCGGAGCAGGTGCTGACGGTCGCAGCGCGGGAACGCCTCGCCCGCGTGCTCGATTCCGATGAGACCCTCACCATCGTCGGCGCGGACGAGCGCGGGCCCGGACGCGCTACCGCCGGCGGCAGCCGGCTGGTCTGGCACTTCGTCGCCGACACGGTCAACGACTTCGCCTGGTCGGCGTCCGATCGCTACATATGGGACGCGACGCGTGCGACGATTCCGGAGTACGGCGCCATTCCCATACACATGCTGTACACGCCCGGCCGCGCGCAGTCGTGGTCGCGCGCCCCCGGCATCCTGCGTCATGCGCTCGAGTTCTACTCGGATCTCTGGATGCCGTACGCCTTCCCTCAGCTGACGATGGCTGACGGGCCTGAGACCGGCATGGAGTATCCCATGTTCATCATGTCCGGCGTAGGCGCGGCCGATCACGAGGTCGCGCACGAGTGGTGGCCCATGATGGTCGGCACGAACGAGACGTGGTACGGCTTCATGGATGAAGGCTTCGATCAGTACATGAACATCCTGTCCAACGCCGCGCGCACGGGCGAGTCACCGTCGCTCGACGGCCTCGGACAGCGCTACGGCAGCATCAGCGGCAACGAGAACGAGGCGCCGCTCATGTGGAATGCGAACCATGGCGGCAGCATGTATTCGTTCCAGGCGTACTCCAAGGCGCCGCTGATGCTGTCGATGCTGGGTGGCATCGTCGGTGACACGGCAGTGTGGCGGGCCATGAGCGAGTATGCGAAGGCCTGGCGCTTCCGTCACCCCACGCCGTGGGACTACGCGTTCTTCATGAACCATGCGCTCGGTGAAGACCTCTCATGGTTCTGGTACTCGTGGCTGTTCACGACCGACGCAGTCGATGGGTCGATACAGAACGCGCGCACCAACGGCAGCGTCACGACCGTAGTCGTGCGGCAGGACGGGCAGATGCCCGCACCGGTCGTGCTTCGTGTGGACTTCGCACCGACCGGCGCACCGATCCGGGCGATGCAGAACAGCACCATGCTCGACGACCGGACCGCCCTCGTGACGTGGCCCGTCGATGTATGGTTCGATGGCTATCGCACGTTCACCGCCACGCTCGATTTCGGCGGACGCGCGATCGAAAGGATTACGCTCGATCCGTTCGGCCGATTCCCCGACCGCGATGTGAACGACAACGTGTGGCCGCGCGCAGCAGCGGCGGCGCAGGACAACGGCGCGGGCCGCTGAAACGCGCCGCCGTACCGATGGTCGGAGCGAATCAGGCCAATGCCTGACAGAACCCCATCCAGTGCCCGGACTGGATGGGCGCGGCCCCTCACGCAGCCGGGCGTCCTCAGTGACGAGGAGGCGCATCATGCGCAGACCTTCATTGCGCAATGGTACATGCACGGTTCAGCTGCGCACCGCTTCTCTCGTCACCCGCCGCACTGATTCCGCAGACCCACTGCGCGGCCGACGACCGCAAGCAATTCCTGGATCGTGAACGGCTTCTCGAGCAGCACGTCGCCACCGCCGAAGTCGTCGGCCGGCAGTGCGTCTTCTTCGGCGTAACCGGACATGTAGACGACGGGCGGCGGATTCGTGAACTGCTCGCGCACGCGAATCACCAGCGTCCGCCCGCCCATTTCCGGCATCACGAGGTCGGTCAGGATCAGGTCGATGTCCTCTGAGCGGGTTTTCAGGATGCGGAGCGCCTCCTCGCCGTTGCACGCCTCGACGACGTCGTAGCCCTGGCGCGTGAGCGTACGCCGCACGATCAGGCGCACAGCTTCCTCGTCCTCCACCAGCAGTATCGTGCCGCTCGCCGTCCGAGCGGCGACGGGCGCCGCTGGCGACTCCTCCGGCTCCTGCGCCTGTGCGTCCACGGCGGGGAGGTAGATACGGAACGTCGTGCCGTCACCCGGTGTGCTATCCACTTCGATACGCCCGCCGGACTGAGTGACGATGCCGTGCACGGTCGGTAGCCCGAGCCCGGTCCCTTCGCCAGGCGGCTTCGTTGTGAAGAATGGCTCGAACGCCCGGGCGATCGTGTCCCCGTCCATGCCGGTGCCCGTATCTGAAACGGTGAGCCGGACGAAGTCGCCGGCACCGGCGTGCGAGGGCGCGAGCCTCGATGTGGCGAGCCGGAGCGTGCCGCCCTCGGGCATGGCATCCCGTGCGTTCACTACCAGGTTCATGAGGACCTGTTCGAGCTGCCCCGGATCGGCGCGAACCGTGCCAACGTTCTGGCCGGGATCGAAGACCAGAGTGATACGCTCACCGATGATGCGGCGCAGCATGGACTCGACCGCCGCCACGACACCGTTCAAGTCGAGATTACGTGGCTGAAGGACCTGACGGCGGCCGAACGCAAGGAGTTGCCGCGTGAGCGCCGCTGCACTGTCCGCCGCACGGCGGATGCCTTCGATGTCCGCGCGGTTCGGTGCTTCCTCAGGCAGCTCGGACAAAACCAGTTCGCTATAGCTGGTGATCACGGTGAGCAGGTTGTTGAAGTCGTGCGCAATCCCGCCGGCCAGTTTACCGATCGCCTCGAGCTTCTGCGTCTGACGCAGTTTCTCTTCGAGCTG
>JAGTUV010000210.1 GCA_018224305.1 Gemmatimonadota bacterium | reverse complement strand
CGCCCTGCCGCCCTGCCGCCCTGCCGCCCCGCCGCTCCGCCGCCCTGCCGTTCCGCCGCTCCGCCGCCCCGGCCTCCGGTCCCACTCCGTTTGCCGTTCTCCCTGCCGCAGCGGTATTTTGACGCCCAGTCAATATCGCGGCACACCGCCGCAGCCATCGTTGCCGTGCACGGAGACATCATGCGCATTGTCGCACCGCTTCTCGCATTCTTCATCGCCGCGTGCGCGGCATCACCGCAGCAGGGTTCGACTGCCGCAAATCCGGCGCGCGCCGTGGACGTCCGGCTGCCGGCGCTGCCGACGGCTGCACCGATCACCCAGGCGGAGTATGCCGCACGCCGCAGCGCGCTGCTCGACAGCATCGGCGACGGTGTGCTCGTCATCTTCGGCGCACCCTCACCCGCTGCAGACTATCTGCCATTTGTACAACTCGCAGACTTCCGCTACCTGACGGGAATCATGGAGCCGTCGGCCGCATACATCGCGGTGAAGAACGGTGCGCGCGTGAATGAGCACCTGTTCGTGCTGGATCGCAACCCGGCGCGCGAGGTGTGGGAAGGTGCCCGTCTCGGACCGGACGGCGCGCGGGCGCGCACCGGGATCAACGCACAGTCGATCCAGAGGTTCGACGCCGTGCTCGATTCGCTCGTCCGCACCACGACCGTGCTGCACAGCACCATCGCTCCGCCGATCGACCGCTCACTCTCGTCCAACCATTCGCACGCGCAGCAGATTCTATCCAGGATCCGGGAGGCCAATCCGGATCTGGCGATCAACACCGTCCAGAACCTGATTCGCAACCAGCGCGGTTTGAAGTCAACGGCGGAACTGGATCGGATCCGTCGCGCCGTCTACATTTCCGCGCTGGCCCATCGTGAAGCGATGCGCAGCACGCGTCCCGGCATGAACGAGTTCGAGATCCGGGCACTGATGGAATACACGTTCCGCCGCTACGGCGCCGAGGGCCCGGCGTACGGTTCCATCGTCGGTTCCGGTCCGAACTCGACGACGCTCCACTATCAGGCGTCGGATCGCTTCATGGAATCGGGCGAGGTGCTGCTGATCGATGCGGCTGCATCGTACGGCGGTTATGCCGCGGATGTCACGCGCACGTTTCCCGTCAACGGCACGTTCACTCCCGACCAGCGTGCTATCTACGAGATCGTGCTCGCTGCGCAGAGGGCGGCGGCGGCACTCATTCGCGAAGGCGCCACGTGGGGTGAACTGAGTGCCGCAGCGAGCACGGAGCTCGCGAATGGTCTCGCGCGCCTGGGTCTGATCGACTCTCCGGATGCGACCTACGAGCCCGTGGCAGGGCGCACCCAGCCGCAGGTCCGCCTGTTCTACATGCACGGCCTGGGGCACGGTGTGGGCCTCGCCGTGCACGACCCCGACATCTCGCAGACGCGGGGAAGCTTCGCTCCCGGCAGTGCTGTCACGATCGAGCCCGGCATATACGTACGGTCCGACGTGTTCGACTATCTGCCGGACACACCGGCCAACCGTGCGATGATCCAGCGACTGCGGCCGGCAGCGGAGCGGTATCGCAACATCGGCGTCCGTATCGAGGACGTCTACATCTTCGACGGTAACGGCGTGGAGCGCGTATCGGCCGCTGCGCCGCAGGAGATCGATGAGATCGAAGCTCTCATGCGTGAGCCCGGCCTCGACGATGCGAGCCGCCGCGGTGACATGGTGGACTGGTTCCGCGGCAATCGCGGACGCTGATGTCAGGCGCACAGCACTTGATGATCGAGGAATGAATGAAAACCGCAGTTCTGCTGTTGAATTTTGGCGAGCCCGAACACCCGGTGCTCGAAGAAGTGGTGCCGTTTCTGGAGCGCATCTTCTCGATCAATGACCGGCTCGAGGGCCGCAGCGGTGGAGCGGCGCAGGAGCGTGCTCACAAACTCGCGGAGATGCGTGCCCCCGGATTGGTTGAGGAGTACCGGCTGATCGGCGGGTCACCCCTGCGCGCGCAGGCGGTCGAGCAGACCACATCGCTCGAGGCGGAGCTGGCCCGGCGCGGTCACGACGTGGTGTGCATTCTCGGAATGCAGTTCACCGAACCCTTCATCGTGGATGCCATCAGGCAGGCGAAGGCTGCCGGCGCTGATCAGATCGTCGCGCTCCCGATATACCCGCTGTGCGGACCGTCCACGACTGTGGCGGCGCTGGAGCGGGTTGAAGGCGACATGCGTGCGCAACTCTGGTCAGTGCCCGTGCACCAGATCTCCGGATGGCACAACCACCCCGCCTATCTGGAGTTCCGCGCCAACGCGATACGTGAGGTCATCGCGCGCGATGAGCTCTCTCTTGCTGATCCACGCACGAAGCTGGTGTTCTCCGCTCACGGGACACCGATACGGTACATCGAGGAGGGCAGCCGCTATGACGTGTACGTGCGGGAGTTCTGCGCCGATGTCGCCCGTGCCGTCGGTGCGTCGGACTACGCGATCGGTTATCAGAACCATACGAACCGGCCGATCGAATGGACGCAGCCGGATGTCGAGTTGGTGATCAATGAAATCGATGCGGATCACGTCATCGTGGACCCCGTCAGCTTCATGCACGAGCAGTCGGAGACGCTCGCCGAGCTCGATCATGAATTGAAGGGCAAAGCGGATGCGCGCGGGATCGGGTTCCATCGCGTGCCGATCCACCACGCCGATCCCGGGTTCATTTCGTTCCTCGCCGATCTGACGGTACCGTTCCTCCGCGGCGGCGTACCTGAGGCGCCATCGGGCAGCGACCGGCCGTGGGGGGAGTGTCAATGCAAGCCAGGGGCGTACTGCCTCAATGCGAAGTGAAGTGATGGCGGCTCCCGCCGGGTAGACTGATATCGTCGCTCCGGTCGCCGCTCGCTCGCGGCGCACACCTCACCGGTCTGCCTTCAGCTGACAGCGTCCGGCGCGAGCGTGGCGGCCAGCCGGCGCGACACCGCGAGTCGGCCCGGAATGCCCGGGCGCGCCATCCAGTTCGCGTGAATGTGCAGATTCGGCGGCAGCGTCAGATCCTGTATCGCTGTCCAGGTTCGATCCCACGCGGGCATCCGCTCCTGCTCCACCGCCAGGACGGTGGCATCCGCGCCTGTTGCAATTCGGAATTCCTCCACGGCGATCTGACCCGCGCGTTCACTGCTCTCATCCGCTATCCACGGATTCTTCGCACCGCCCAGATACGCGGTGTACACGCCGCGCCTTCCAAACAGCGAATCGTTCCAGGTCACGCCGCGCGTCACGAGCGACTCCGCGAGCGACACCTGATAGCCGAGGCCGCGCAGTTCAGTGTCCGCGAGGAGGTGCACCACAGTCAGCGGGTTGTACCTGAGCGTGGCAATGCACGCGGCCGCGTCGCTCGCGAGGCCGTCGAGCAGAGCCGCCGCAGCGGGAGCGGGTGTAGTGATCACGACGTGCGCTGCGTCAATCCGGTCATGGTCCGTGGTGACGACGTACCCGTGTCCACGACGCTCGATCGCACGCACGGGCTTGTGCAGATGAATGTGCGCTGCGTGTCGCTCCTGCAGTGCGCGCGGCAGCGTCTCGAGTCCGTCGCGGAACGAACACGCATCGGGCGGTGCGACGCTGCCGCCCTGCCGCAGGAGTGGCAGCAGCAAGCTGCGCCCGACGCCGAACTCGCGCAGCACATGGGCGAGGGAGAGTCCGACTTCCATTTCGCGCGGGTCGGATGCGTAGAGCCCGCCGTAGAGGGGGCCGGCGAGGTTCTCGTACACCTCGCGGCCGAGCTTGCGTGTGAAGAAGCCGGCAACGCTTTCATCAGCGCGGGCACGGGATGTCAGCGGCTCGAGCAGCAGGCGCAGCTTGCCGCGTGCCGTGAGAATGTCGGAACGAAGAAATTCACCGGGCGAAAACGGCACGCGACGCAGCCTGCCGCGGGCGTAGACGAACAGTGGCAGGCCGGCGGGCGCGGTGATGAGTTGATCGCATACGCCGAGATCCTCGATCAACGCGGCGAAGTCTTTCGTCAGGCGGGCGCGCTGAGGGCCCCACTCCAGCAGGTGTCCGTTCACCCGACCGCTCCGCATCACGCCGCCTGCGCGCGCGGAGGCCTCGAGCAGCAGGAATGGCTGATCGCGCGCGGCGAGCTCGTGTGCCAGACTCAGCCCGCTGATGCCGCCCCCGACGATGACGATCATGAAACGGGCGGGCAGGGTGGGGCGATCACACTTCCGTGCTCCGGTCCACCTTCGGCACGGCGGCGCTCATCCGCGCCTCGATTTCCTCCGGCGGCCGCATGCG
>JAGTUV010000209.1 GCA_018224305.1 Gemmatimonadota bacterium | reverse complement strand
CCTCCGGAGGATGAGGCCAGTGGTTCGAATCCACTCGGGCGCATTCCGTTACACCGAACCCGCACGGTGATTTTTCACCGGGGCGGGTTTTCTCTACCCATTAGTGGGATCCGGTAACAGCTTGGAGTAACAGACTGTTACTCCAAGCCGGCTTCGCCGCCTCGACGAACGCGTCCCCTGGGCTGCCACCCCCCGGCTATCGCCGGGCGAGACGCGACTCTCATTTCATCACGCGACAATCTCATCTGTAGGCAGGTCGCGGCCGAGGACGCTATTCCTTTCGGCTCGAATACGTTGAGCATGCCATATAATGCTGCGGGCTGTCCTCGTATCCGTGGACATGCGCGCTCGGTCGCCTCCTCTTGCCAATCGACAGGAACGGTGCGATCTTCTTTTGACTGTCAAGAGGAGGCGCAGATGGACGAGAGGCGTGGCGAGCTGCTGCAGGGGACGCTCGAGATGCTGGTGCTGAAGACGTTGTCGCTCGAGCCGACGCATGGCTGGGGCATCGGGCAGCGGATCCAGCAGGTGTCGCGGGACGTGTTTCAGGTCAACCAAGGGTCGATCTATCCGGCATTGCAGCGGATGGTGGGCCGTGGGTGGCTGGCCTCGGAGTGGCGGGTCACGGAGAACGGCCGGCGCGCGCGATACTACGAGTTGACCGCGAAGGGGCGTCGCCAGCTTGAGGCGGAGCTGCACGAGTGGCGGCGTTCCTCGGGCGCGGTCAACTGGATCCTCAAGGCTCAACTGGAAGAGGGTGCTGCGTGAGCGCGCCGTGGAAGCGGCTGTTGCCCCGTCGCCGCGGAGATGTGGACGAGGAGCTTCAGTTCCACCTCGCAATGGAGCGCGAGCGGCTGGAGCGTTCGGGATTGGATGCTTCTGAGGCGGCGCGGCGTGCGCGGCTGGTGTTCGGCGGCTACGACAGGATCGTGGAGGAGACGCGCGACGCGAGTGGGTTCGTGCGGCTGGAGAATGCGTGGCGGGACGTACGGTTCGGCTGGCGCGGCCTGCGTCGCAATCCGGGGTTCACGGCGGCTGCTGTGCTGACGCTGGCAATCGGCATCGGTGCGACGACGGCGGTGTTCTCGCTGGCGAACGCGCTGCTGATCCGTCCTGTGGCGGGTGTGCGTGCGCCGCAGGATCTGGTCGTGGTGCAGTTCCCCTCTGACGATGGCTTCATGCTCGACATCTCGCACGCGAACATTGTGGACCTGCGCGCAGGAGTGCCGGCGCTGACGGGGCTTGCGGGTCATGGCGGCCGTACGATGCAGGCGCGGTCGGCGGACGGCGTCGGTGCGCCGTTCGAAGTGGACGCTGCGATCGTGCAGGGCGAATGGTTCGACGTGCTCGGGCTGCAACCGCAGCAGGGCCGATGGTTCGCGGACAAGGAAGCACGGCCGGATGCTGCAGGCGACGTCGTCGTCATCAGCGACCGTCTCCGTTCCTCCCATTTCGATGGCGCTACGGGTGTGGTCGGGCGCACCATCGAGTTGAACGCGGAGCGCTATACGATCATCGGTGTCGCACCCGCCGGTTTCCACGGCACAGACCGGACCAGCGAGACGGACGTATGGCTGCCGCCCTCGTCGTACGGCCGCATGTGGCACCGGCCGATCGATGCGGCGGACCGGCAGGCGTCGATCTACGGCGAGATGATCGGCCGACTTGCTCCGGGCGCGTCCGCGGTGCAGGCGGAGCAGCAGCTGCGGACGACGATGTCTTCGCTCGTCGCTCGCTACCCCGACGTCAACAGGATGCACGCTGATTCCCCGCCCGAAGTCCATGCCGGCATCGGTTTGCCTCCGGCGGTGCGGGCGCAGACGGAGCGGACGATACGCTTGCTGTTCGGCATCGTGTCCGTGCTGCTGCTGATCGCGTGCGCCAACGTCGCCAACCTGCTGCTGTTCCGCGGGTTGAGCCGCCAGGGTGAGACGATGGTGCGGCGCGCGCTGGGCGCGTCCGGTGCACGTCTCGCCCAGCAGCACGTCATGGAGGGGCTGCTGCTGTCGCTGCTCGGCGGTGTCGCAGGTGTCGCGGTGGCCCTTCTGCTCAGTCGGGCGTTCGCGGGGCAGGCACTGCCGGGTATGGGATCCGTCGAGGGGATGCCCCTCGACTGGCGCGTGATTGCGTTCGCGGTCACGGGCGCGTTGTTCACCGGCGTCGTGTTCACGCTCGCGCCCGCGCTCGCCGCCCTCCGTTACCGGCTGTACGGCGCTGTACGCTCGGGCGGCCGGTCGGGCGGAACGGAGAGTGCGCGGCTGCGCGGCGCGCTCACGATCGTGCAGGTCGGCGCCTCGATGACGCTGCTCGTCGCCGCGTTGCTGCTCGGGCGCACCGTGCAGAATTTCTCCCGCGTCGAGCGCGGTTTCGACGCGGAGGCCGTACTGGCGTTCGGCTTCAACCCCGCACCGCAGGGACACGATGTGGAGGCCTCGCGTGACCTGCGCCGACGGCTGCTCGAAGAGGTCGCCGTGTTGCCTGGAATCATATCGGCCAGTGTTGCGTCCGCGCTGCCGGTTCCGGGCGACCGATTCAGGGTGCGCATCTCCGTGCCGGGCAACGACCGTCGGGTGGAGGTGACCTCCCTCGACGTGTCCGCCGGCTACTTCACGACCGTTGGCACACGCGTTGTGGCAGGTCGCTCGTTTACGGCCGCAGAGCAGCACGCCTCGCCGGCCGCGGGCCGCGGCGTGGTGCTCGGTGCGGCGACCGCCCGAGCGCTGTTCGGTGATGCGGACGCCGTCGGGCGCATCGTGGACATGCATGGCTTCACGGGCACCACGCAGCAGCCGGTGATAGGCGTTGCCGAAGACGTGCGCCTGGGCGCGCGCGACGACGTCACACCGGTCGTCTACCAAACGCTCGGTGCTGCGGCATTGCCCGCAGGGTACGTGCTCGTCCGATCAGCGCTGGCACCGGCGGAAACCGAGCGCACGGTCGCAGCCACGCTCGCACGCATCGACCCGGCCATACCGCTCTTCCTCGCCGAGTCCCTCGCCGACGGATTCCGCCACGCGGTTTCCGAGGAGAGACTGATCGCGCGCCTGCTGTTCACGTTCGCTACGCTCGCCGTGACGCTCGCAGGCATCGGTCTCTACGGTGTCATCGCGTATGCGGTAGCCCGGCGGCATCGCGAAATCGGCATACGCATGGCGCTCGGAGCACGCGCCGGCAGCGTCGTTGCGCTCGTCGTGCGTCAGTCCCTTACGATGGTGGCGGCAGGCACGGCCCTCGGCGTAGTGGGAGGGCTTGCACTTTCACACGTACTGGCAAGCCGGACGTACGGAGTGACCCCGACGGATCCCACGACGTACGTGCTCGCGATCGCAGTATTCGCAGCGGTCGCCGCACTTGCCAGCGCGTTGCCGGCAATGGCAGCGGTGCGGATCGATCCGATGAGGACCGTGCGGCAGGAGTAGCGGACGTCACCCTCGTTTGACTCGCCGTCGGCCATGCGCTGCTGAGCGTTGCAGGCGGCTGGAACTGGTGGCCGGGACAACCTTCCACCCGGTGGCGCGTGAAGGCCGTCTGTGGAAGGTTCGCCGCGCATGGCGCGGTCAATCCTCCACTCGACCATGCCGCCGCTCCGCCCGTGGAGAGTTTACATCGAATAGAGCGGTCAAGCTTCCGCGGGCGCCGGTCGAGCCTGCCCACTGCAAGGTTCCCGGCAGTCGCGGGACGGGGTCACAGGCGCTTCCCGCCATGTCCCACGACTGTCGATGCTCATGGACTGCCCGCCCGTGGGTCGCCATCGGCTTCCCCCGGCCTCCCCGACTGTTGCTCCCGGATTCGTGCTCCGCTCATTGCTGCTTCAGCGACCTCACCGGATCCAGAGCAAGCGCCCGCCGGGCCGGGATGTAGCACGCCAGAGCTGCCACGGAAGCGAGCACGACGACGACTGACACGAGCGTTACAGGGTCGGTCGGTGCGATGCCGAAAAGCACGGTCGTGAGTGCACGCGTCGCAATCAGGGATGCAGCCAGTCCCGCGGCGAGGCCGATGGCAACGACGGCCATCGACTGCCGAAGCATGAGGCGGATTACGTCGCCGGTGCGGGCGCCGAGTGCGATGCGAATGCCGATTTCACGCGTACGCCGGCGTGCCGCCTGTGCAGTTACGCCGTACACGCCGACGCCTGCGAGCAGCAGCGCGACCACACCGAACGCAGTCAGCAGTGTCAGAATGAATTCCTCACGGGCCATCGAAGTGCGCCACACTTCGTGCAGCGGCCGCGCGGATACGATCGGGATCAGCGGATCGATTTCGATCACGACGTCGCGCACGGCGGGTAACGCGCCCATCGCATCGCCCGTGGTTCGCAGCACGAACCAGCCGAAGCGGCTCCAGTCCTGGTGTCGGCTCTCGAATGCTTCGGCGCGCACCGGCTGCGTCGGACTTACCTGGTGCTGATCACCAACGATGCCGATGATCTCGTACCAGGTCGATTCCTCGGTCGCCTCGCGTTCGTACGCGATTTTCTGACCGATCGGGTCCTCGCCCGGGAAGTGTTCGCGGGCGAGCGTCTCGTTGATGACGACGACGAGCGGTGCGTCCGGGCCGTCGCGCCGCTCGAACAGTCTGCCGCGAATCAGCGGAACGCCGAGCGCCTCGAAGTAACCGACGTCCGCCCTGCGGTGCACGATATCGAGGCCGACGCGGTCGACCGGCCAGCCTGCCGCCTGGAACTGGCCGGACCAGCCGGTCCCGTTCAGCGGAAGCTGTGCGACGAAGCCGGCGCGGATGATGCCGGCGCGCGCTTCCAGCGCCTCGGTGATGCGATCCTGGAATGCGAGAACCTGGTCGCGGCTCCCGTAACGGTCCGACGGCACACTCAGCTGGACGGCGAGAGCGCCGTCGGTGCGGAAGCCCGGGTCGACCTCGCGCATGAGCAGAAAGCTGCGCGTCATCAGGCCGGCGCCCATCACGAGTAGCAGTGCGAGCGCGACTTCGGCGACGATGAGTGCACTGACTGTGCGACCGCTGCCGCGACCGGGGGATCCGCCGGTTCCGCCATCCATCAACGTGCCCTGGATGCGACCGGTGGTCGCTCGGATCGCCGGCGCGAGTCCGAACAGGATTCCGCTCGCCACCGTCACGGTGAGCGTGAACATGACAACACGTATGTCGAGCGCGATCGATGTCGCACCGTCGATACCCAGCGGCGCCAGCGCAGCCATCGCCCGGACGGCCGCCCAGCCGAGTCCGATGCCGAGGGCGCCGCCCAGCAGCGCCACCATCACGCTCTCCGTCAGCAGTTGCCGCGCAACGCGCAACCGCCCCGCACCGAGCGCATGACGGAGCGCCATCTCGCGGCTCCGCGTGGCGCCGCGCACGAGGGTGAGGTTGGCGACGTTCGCACACGCCAGCAGCAGCAGCAGGCCGACCGAGCCCAGCAGAATCAACAGTGGGCGTCGCACATCGCGGATCAGGAAATCGCGCAACGGCATCATGCCGGCACCCATCACGCGATTCGTTTCCGGATACTCCGTCTGCAACTGACGCACGACCGCCTGGAACTCGGCGTCCGCCTGCGCGAGGGTGATGCCCGGCTCCAGACGCGCGATCGGGCGCACCCAGTGGGCTCGCCGGAAGAACGGCGCCTGCACCGACTCCGATTCCCAACCCCACGGCGCCCACAGCTGCGTGGCATCGTTTGGAAAGTTGAATCCCGGCGGCATGACGCCGACCACCTCGACCGTCGTTCCGCCGAATGTCACGCTGCGACCGATGACATCCGGGTCCGCACCGAAATGCGTCGTCCAGAAACTGTGACTCAGAATCGCGACGTCGGATGCTCCGGACCACGTCTCCTCCCAGCGGAACGTGCGGCCCAGCGCGGCCGGTACGCCGAGCACCGAAAAGAAGTTGCCGGTGACCGACATCGCACCGACGGTTATCGCACCGCCGTCGACTACGTACGGCACCTGCCCGACGCGCTCCGTGTATGCCGCGATGTCCGCGAACGCACTCACACGCTCACGCCAGTCCAGTACGTTGGCCGGCGCCGCTTCCGCATCCGCCCAGTCGAACTCCGGGTTCGTCTCGTACAGCATGATAAGGCGGTCTGCGTCCGCGAACGGCAGCGGCCGGAAGAAGAAGGCATTCACCGTCGAGAAGATGGCAGCGCTCGCGCCGATACCGAGCGCGAGCACGAGCACCGCCAGCGCCGTGTAGCCGGGGTTACGTCGCAGTGTGCGGCTCCCGAAGCGAACGTCCTGCGCCAGTGTGTCGAACGCCACAACGCTTCCCGACCGCGGCGCTCTCCCTCCCACCCCGGACTCACTGATCCCGGCTGGTGCAACCGTCTGCCGGCCGATCCGCTCACGCAGCGAGCCGGCGTGCAGACGAACCACCAGCCACACCGTGCCCGCCACCTCACGCACCGCGAACCGTAATCGCGCCGCCAGTCCGCGCTTCGACGCACGCTCTCTGCGCATCCGCCAGGTCTCGATACAGTCAGCGCCGTAGCGCGCGCGGAACTCCGCCGGCGCCAGACTGACTGCCAGCCGCACCAGTCTTTCCCCCGGGCTCACGCGCGTGCCTCCCGTCGCAGCAGCTTCTTCTGTCGGGCAATACGCACCAGCGCCGCCAGTCGCGCGGACTCCTGCTCCGCCACCGATCGACCGAGACGCGTCACCGTGTAGTACCGTCGCCGGCCATCCGCACCTGCGCGCGGTGGCGCACCCTCCGCAATCAGTCCTTCCCGTTCCATCCGCTGTAGCGCCAGATACAGTGCTCCAGTGCTCGGCGCCGCATCCTCGCCCTCGTGCTCCTCGATTTCCTTGATGATGCCATAGCCGTGGCGGTCCGTGTCCGCCAGTGCGAGGAGTACCTGATATGTAAGAGCAGTGATCACGTGCCGTCCCCGGGTGCGGTAGTTTACCTGGCTATATAATTGGGATATACATATTGGGGATATATAAGTCAAGGGTTAGGGTTAGGGTTAGGGTTAGGGTTGAGGGCGCATTCGCGGAATCGGGTCGGATCGGTCATTCCTCACGGAGTGCGGTCGCCATGCTCTTCTGGGGAGGCCTCTTCGTCGCGACCCAGACCACCGCCCGGGTGAACCGGCACGCTCTCGCGGTCGGCGTGCTCGGAGATTTCGGCTGGGTGTTCGCCCTCCCCTGGCCACTGATGGGGCTGACTGCACTGCTGGTGATCGCCCTCGTCGCGGCATGTCGGCATCGCTACTGGAGCGTTCCCCTGCGGGTGCACTTCAGTATGGTGGCTTTCGCCGCGGTTGCGTTCATGGCGTTTGTCGCCTACTGGCCGCTGTTCTGACGCAGGCAGGAAACCGCCCGACTCGATCCGTTAAAGAGGGGATCTGACGGGCGATTGACGAGGCGCAGCAGCTGACAGCGGGCACGTCGCATGATCATGTGGTTGCCGGGAGCAGACGCATGCGATCTACCTCGACGATGGTCACGTGAGCGGCCGATGCCGTGCGCACGCCCCGCCGACTGAGGCGGAGGATGTCGTCAGCGATGTGCGTCGCCTCGTGGAAGGTGACGGTCCCGTCGCGCGATCCTTGCCCCTGGT
>JAGTUV010000208.1 GCA_018224305.1 Gemmatimonadota bacterium | reverse complement strand
GTGGTGAATCCGTACCGATGCCGGGTCAGGACTCGGTTACCGTCGTCGTCGTACCGCGGGCGCAGACGGCTGTGGACGATGATGCCAGGGGCGGGCTGATCCGCGGCCGGGAGGACCGGGTGCGGACGCGGCTGGCGAGCCTGCCCGTGGATGCACGGCCGCTGCGCGGGCCGTTGTCGATCACCGCCCGGAACGTGGTACTGAATGAGGACGGCGGCGCTCAGTTCGCCCGAGCCGAGCTGATCACTGCGCAGCTGAACACAGCGGCGGCCACACGCGGCGATGTCATCCTGGACAACGTGCGGGTGACACGTCCCGTCGTCGCGATGCGTGAAGGCGCGGGCAGCTGGAATTACGAGCAGGTCTTCGAGGAGCTGCTGAGCGGCGGCGACGGGGGCGCCCCGCGCGGCCGGCGCAAGACGATCCAGCTGCGTGACGTGCGCATCGACAACGGCACGGTCGACGTGACACGGCCGGTTCAGCGTTTCGCGTTGCGGGACGTGCAGGCGCGCCTGCCCCTCGTGGTGTTCTCGCAGCCAGGCCTGCCGGCGCCGTACCTGCGGGCGTCGGCCATGTCCGCTCGATTCGTGCAGGCGGAGCCGGAGGCGGACCTGGCCGTGGAGCTCGTGAACGGACTCTTCCGCTTCCCCACCGGCACGGTGCACTTCGAGGTGGAGGGTGCGACGCTCGATCGCACGCAGCTGGCCGACCTGGACGGTGTGTGGAATCCCGCCGACCCCGGATACGGGATCACGGCCACCGGCCTCGCCCTGGATGTGAACCTCGAGGACGTTGCGTTCGCGCTCCCCGAGGCGCTGCCGCGCACGGGCACGGCGAGCTTCGCCTTTGCCGTCAGCCCTGCGGCGCCGGATCTGACGCAGGTCAGGTTCACGGATCTGGATGCCAGGACCGGCGACAGCCGGTTTCTCGGCATGATCGAGATGCGGGTGGGCGAGGAATATTTCGAGCTGATCGCCGCCGACCTGCGCGTCGACCCGCTGGAACTGCGACTGGTCGAGGGGTTCATCGGCGAGCTTCCGTACGATGGCACGCTCACGGGCACCATCCAGGGCAGCGGTGGCGCCATCGCGTTCGACCTCAGCGCGCGGCTGCGAGCGCCCACGGTACCCCAGTTCACCACGGGCATCACGGGCAGCGTCCGCTACACGGCCTCCGGGCTGGTCCTGGAACGGGCCGAACTGGACTTCAACCGTGTGCCGCTTGCAGCGTTGAGGGCCATCGCGCCGGGATTGCCGCTTTCCGGATCGGTCACCGGCACCGTGGCACTGAGCGGGCCTCCGACCGCCGCCCCGCTCGACCTCAACGTCCGTCTCGAACTGGGGTCGGGCGTGGCCCTGGTGGAGGGTATGCTGGACCTCACGGGCGCTGTGCCGCGCTATGACCTGAGCGGGCGCCTGATCGGTGTGGACCTCCAGGCCATCCTCCAGCCGGCGGTGCCGCCGGTTTCGCTGACGGCGACGTTCACCCTGGCCGGTTCGGGCTTCGATCCGGCTGCTCTGAATGCGGTGATCGGACTCGGCGGCCGATTCAGCGGGTGGGAGGCCGGCCCTGACGATGGGATCACGTTAGCGGCCACCATCCGTGATGGCACGCTTGGTATCGATACGCTGTATGGATCTCTTGCGACCGCAGACATGCGTGCGAGCGGCGCCTGGCGCTTCATCGAGCCGCAGAGTGGAGCGCTGACCTACGTCGCCGACGTCTCCTAGCTGCGGCCGTTCGGCCCCTGGATCCCCCTACTCGGGGATTCGGCGGCTGCCGGATCGCTCCAGGCTACCGGCACCTTGTCCGGCACCCTCGAGCGGATGCGGCTCGCGGGCACTGCCACGGGTTCAGGGCTGCGGGTCGGCGGCTGGCAGGCGGCGCAACTGTCCGCGCAGCACGATCTCACACTGGGTGGTGGCGCCCTGCCCGTGGCCGTACTCGATGCCACCGCCCGCGGCGTCGTCACTCCGACCGCCGGCAACTATACCGAGGGCAGGGTGGCCCTGCGTCTCGCGCCTCCGGGTCTCAACATCGACGTGAATGCTACGCGCGCCGATGGCGGCCAGGTCGAGGTGGTGGCCACCGGCATCATTCCAGAGCAGGGTGAGCGCGAGGTACGTATCGAGCGAGCCCGCTTCGACTTCGTGGATGACCGCTGGGTGCTGCTGCAACCCGCAACGATCCGCTGGACGGGCGGCGGTCCCGCGTTCGTCGAGGGTCTCGAAATCCAGGCCGAACGGAGCGAAGGCCGGGTGGCAGTCCGGGGCTGGATTCTGCCATTGGATCAGATGGACGCGCAGATCGACATCGCGGCGGTGCCCATTGGCGACATTCAGCGCCTCCTCGGCCGTGAGGTGCGTGTCGATGGCCTGCTTTGGGCCGAGGGGTCTGTGCTCGGCGGCGATCTCGACCCGGAGGTCGACATCACGTTCCGCATCGATAACGGCGCCATTGATGAGGTGCCGGTCCAGCGCCTGAATGGCACCGTCCGGTACGCGGCAGGCGAGGCGAACATCGATGCGCAGATGGTCGTGGACACTATCGGCCGGCTGGATATCGTTGCCAGCCTGCCTTCGTCGCTCCGTCTGGGCAGTTCGCCGGGCTTCGAGCTGGTGGACGGCGTCCCCCTGAGCGGCTCGATTATCGCCGAGAACTTTGCGATCGCGCCGCTGACCGCGGCCCTGCCACAGGTGCAGGATGTCGCAGGGTACGCCAACGCCAGCGTGACACTGGCCGGCACAGCGGACAACCCGCAGGTCGAAGGCACATTCGCGCTCATAGGCGGGTCATTCAGGGTGCCTGCCCTGAACCAGACGTTCACGGACGCCGTCGGCGACATCGGCTTCGACGGGCGCCGCCTCGTCGTCAACGAGGTGCGCATCCGCAGCGAAGGCTGGATGACCATCAGCGGCGAGATCGTGCTGGAGCGTCTGACCGAACCCGTGCTCGACCTGACCATAGCGATGGAGGCGTTCGAGCCCATGGGAGTGGACGGCCACTCCGACGCGGGCGTCTGGGGCGAGGTCCAACTGACCGGCGCCCCGGCGTCACTCGTGCTGACGGGGGCGATCGAGGTGGCGAACGGCTATGTCGTCATTCCGGAACCGGGGCAGCCGTCGTTCCGGCCGGAACTGGTCGACATGACGCGACCGGCCGCGCTCGATACCCTCACGTTCAACCCGATCGAGCAGGCTGACGTTATCGGCAACCTGTCGGTCCGCAACCTGATCGTGGACGTGTCATCGGACACGTGGTTCATCGCCTTCCAGGCCCAGGCTCAGCTTGCGGGGCGGCTTGTCGTTAACAAGAGTGGCGAGAACACGCCGATCACGGGGACGCTCACGGGCAATCGCGGGCAGTACACCCTGCTGGCGGGTCCGGTGGTGCGCCGCTTCGACATCGTCTCCTCCCAGATCCGGTTCCGGGGTGAACCGACGCCGAATCCGGCGATCGACATCACGGCTCGACGCATCGTCCTGGATCAGGGGGGGCGACAGCTCGACGTCGATGTTCGCATCACCGGCACTGCGCAGAATCCGACGCTCCAGCTGGCAGGTGGACAGACGGGTCAGATCGCGGAGTCCGAACTCCTGAGCTTCCTGCTTTTCGGCGCGCCGAGTTCGACTCTGGGCGGACAGGCACTGCCGGGCGATCAACTACTCGAGCAGACGTATATCGGCGGCTTCTTCGAGCTCATCTCGCTGGAGCTGGAACGATCGCTCGGCGGCCTGGGCCTCGACATCCTGCAGGTCAACTTCGGCCAGAGCATCGTCGGCGGCGAGGCGCCCTCGGTCGTTGCCGGAAAGCAGATCCTGCCGGACGTCTTCCTGACGGTGGAAACCGCGCTCGCGGGGCTGTTCGGTGATGAGACGGACGTCGCTACCTGGGCGATCCGGCTGGACTGGACGTTCGATCGGCGGTCGCGACTGCGCCTGGCGCTGGAACCCGTCTACCGCGGTCGCGGCCTGCGCTCGTCCGTGTTCGCGCTGCCGCTGCAGGATCCGCAGCAGCAGCTGCTCATTGAGGTGCGACGACGCTGGACGTACTGACGGGGCCGGCGAGCCGATGAAGGGCGGCATCGAGCACCGCAGTGCGCACCCGGTCGGTGGTCGTCTCCGACAGCAGGCGCACCGGCTTGACACAGTCGTCACCCTCGAACTCCTCCAGTACGTCCTCGCAGCCGGGCCAGACGAACACGCAATCCGCGTCGCTGCGCAGCTGCCGAAGATCGCTGTGCCTGTCGACCACCACGACCCGGGTCCGATCCATGTTGGGGGCGCTCTGCCGCAGTACTGACTCTACACGGGATGCGATCCACTCACTCGGTACCGTGACCAGTATGGTACCGCCGGCGGCCCGCTCCATCAGGTCGTGCAGCAGGTCGAGCGACAGCGTGGCGATGATGAGGGGTATGCGTGGCATCGCCATGTTCACCCGCGCGGCGTAGTAGGGCGTGGTCACGGCGAACGGTGCGCCGGCGAAGCTCGATTCGCGCCTGCCGAGTTCGCTCAGCCCGACCGGTCGTGCATCGATGCCGACACAGCCGCGCAGTTCCTCAGCGACCGTTCGAGCCGTCGCTTCATCTTCCTCGACAATGGGGACCGGTGTCGATTCCACTTCCGATACCGCACTGAACAGGCGCATCACGGTGCGCGTGTCGAGGCCGAGGGCACGGGCGCCATCGTAGCTGTTCTTGAGCCAGCGCCGCTGCAGCTTCTCGAGCGGGCCGACGCCATTGCCGCCGCCACCTTCCCGCTCGTCGCGCAGAAACACGCCCGAGCGCGCCTTTACCTCGACGAGACCCTCCTCCTCGAGCCGGTGATAGGCGGCCGCAGCCGTCTTGCGATCGACCGACTCGGCATCGGCGATGTCGCGGATGCTTGGCAGACGCTCGCCCGGCTGCCAGTTTCCGAAGTAGAGACCGGTGACGATGCGGTCCCGCAGTTGGTCTACGATCACGGCGCCCGGTAGCGCACGGCTCATGGCAGGGTCCCCCGTAAGCATACAGATCCTGATGGGGATCGCGCCGACGCAAGAAAAAGTCCAACGACGACCGGCATGAATGCTCTTCTGACCCTCGGCCTCCTGGCTCAACTCGGCGGCGCGCTCCCGGCGGACTCCGTCGAAGCGTTGCGTGAGCGGGCGCTGCGCGCGGAAGCCCGCTTCGAACGGCTGTCGCGACAGCTCGCTCCTCTATCGTGGAGCAACTTCACCGGCTCGGACTGCGACGAGATCGTCGGGCGCTTCTGTCTCCGCTTCGACTCGACCGGGGTGCGGCCGCCGGCGCTCGACCACGAGGCAGCCCGCGTGGTGGATGCCCGTCGCGAGGCCGTGGAGACCCTCAGACGCTATTTCTCTGCCGCCCCGGGCGACCGCTCCGCCGCCGGACCGCTGGTCCGATTGCTCATCCGGGACGGACGCGCCGGAGAGGGTGCATCCGCCGCCGGCGCGTATGCAGTACTCTCCGGAGACACGGCCTGGGGTGAGCTGCTTCAGGGACTGGCCTGGCACTGGGCGGGCGACGGCACGCGCGCCGAGCGCCATTTCATCGCCGCACTCGGCGCGCTGAGCGATGAGGAGAGGCGGGCGTGGCTCGATCCTGCGTGGCTCCTGGACCCGGGCGAGCGTCGGATCGTTCGCGGGCTCGGCGCGCAGGAGCGGGCGGAGTACGAGCGGAAACTGTGGCTGGTGATGGATCCATTCTGGTACACTCCCGCCAATGAGCGGTGGAACGAGCACATGGGGCGCAACGTGGAGGCGCGGCTCCTGGCGGATGTGCCGGTGGTCGCCGGGATGCTGCGCTGGGGGCGCGACCTGGATGAGTTGACCATCCGGTATGGCACGCCCGTGAGGAAGGCGCGCCAGCGAGGCTCCGACATGGCCGGCGGGGGAATGGTCGAGTACTGGGACACCGCCCAGCGCACCTACGCTCCGGCGCGCCTCACCCGCGGTCTTCCCTACCCGCCCGATCCCGGCGAGCGGCCAATCCTGTATGCCGCCCGAGCACGTTCAGGCTACACGATGCACGGCGTCGACCGCGTCCTCGAGCCAGCCCACCAGGTGACGCGGTTCCTGCGTGGCGACACCGTGCTCCTCCGCGTCGATGCGGCCATGCAGTACACGGCCGGCGCGACGGCGGGCGCAGAACGGACGGGCACCGGCATCGACTCGACTGCGGCTCCACCGGTCCGTGGCCATGCCGACTCCACCGCGCACCCCGTTCGGGCGGGCCTGTTCGTCTATGACTCGGCGTTTACCCGGCGCGCTGGCGTGACGGGAACGGCGCGGCTGGACGGCGACACGGCGCGGATCTCTCTGCTGGTCGCCGTACGGCCCGGTCACCTCATCTACAGTGCCGAAATGATGGGTGATTCGGCGTCACCGGCGGGGCGGGCGAGGTACGCGCTCGATGCTCGCATCCCCCCGTCGGGTCCGATTGCTTCCGACCTGCTGATCGCCAGGCCTTTCGACAGCGCGGACTCGCCTGACCGGCCGGATGACCGCCGGCTCGCGCCGTTCGAGCATCTGGTGTTCCGACCTGGCGACACGCTGGGCATCTTTGCGGAGGCCTACAGACTCCGGGCCGGCAGCGTGATCGGGGTCGAAGTCGCCCTCGAATCCGCAGGCCGCCCTTCCCTGCTCGGCCGCTTTGCCCGCTGGATCGGCCGCGGTCTGGGATGGGTCGAGCCGGGTGATGATCCGCGCGTCTCATGGCACGGTGAGGCGGAGGACCGGCGCTATGTGATTGCCTTGAACGTGCCGCTCCCGGCCGACCGCGCGGGCCTGCACGACCTGGTGCTCCAGGTGACCGACCAGGCTACCGGCGCTGTGACGGAGTCGCGCCGCCGGATCCTCATCCGTTAGCCAGCGCCGAGGCACATGTCGTAACTCGCCCCGAATCGGCCGTCGCTGCGCCTCAGCGCAGCGGAAGTGTGAGGCCCAGGGAGAGCCGCACGTGGCTGGTCATGGCGACATCGTACTCGCCGGATGTACCCGGATCGGGATCGACCTGCATGGACACCCCGTACAGTTCGAACAGCTCGCCCGCGCTCTCCTGACCGAGAGGTGTGCGCGACATGTGGTTAGTGAGCTCGAACGACATCAACAGGTTCCTGCGCTGGAGCGGGATGGTTGCACCGACGCCGAACATCCCGGCGCCCGTTTGAATGTCCCCCTCCGAGAAACGCCCGCGCGCCTCCGGTGGCACTTCCGCATCCCCCGAGACGTGGTAGCGGATCAGGCCTCCTCCGGCGACGCCGTACGGCACGACACGTCCGAAACTGCGCGGGAAGCGGAACACGAGCGCTGCATGCGCCATCCAGACGTCGAGCGACGCGTAGGAGACCTCTTCGCTCCCGGGCGGCGCGGCGGTGTCGAGTGCATCACGAACCGTCTTATCGTTCCAGACGGTGAAGCTCGAGGGCACGTATGCCGCGCCCGCGCGGATGCCCCAGCCGTTGCCGATCCAGTAACTGCCCCAGCCGCCCACGGAGCCGGCCGTGCGCGCCGACACACGCCGGCTGAAGTCGCCGAGATCAATCTCCGTCGCGACGGGCCGGGCCTGCGTGCGTTCGAAGTCGGTGAATGCCGCTCCACCCACCTCGACTGTCAGCATCCAGGTACCACCGCGGAACCAGGGTTCGGCACTGACCTGTGCCGCAGCCGATCCGGTCGCCACCGCAGTGAACAGGCAGAGGCACATCGCGGTGATCTTCATGCCTCTTCGCCGTGGCAAGCGACGTTCCAGCTCAGCGCGCCGCGACAGGCCTGGCCGTGGCGTGGGCGGTGAGCGGAGCCGGCTTTGCCGTCGACTGCCGGTGCCAGAGCCAGGCTGCAATGATGAGCAGCGCAATGCTCATGATCTGCGACGTGGACAGCCCCAGCACGAAGCGGTCGCTCTTGGCGCGAACGAACTCGATGAAGAAGCGCAGGATGCCGTACATGCCGAGGAACACGGCGAACAGCTGACCGCTGCGCAATCCGCGCTTCGAGCCGAGGCGCCACAGGATCATGAACATGATGCCGGCCAGGCCCACCTCGTAGAGCTGCGTCGGGTGGACGGGGACGATCGCACTGTCGGGGATGCTCGCGGGTATGTCTTCCCCGAGTCCGCGCAGGTATCCGGCGGAACTCGGCGGCGCCGACCCTTCCGGGAACCTGACACCCAGCGGGCCCTCCGTGTAGCGGCCGTAATCATCGCCGACGAGGAAGCAGCCGATGCGACCGACCGCGTATGCGATGGCGATGCAGGGAGCGGTTGCATCGAACATGACCGCGACCGGCAGCTTGCGACTGCGCACCTGCACGTAGTAAGCGATCACGCCGCCGATCAGGCCGCCGTACCACACCAGTCCGCCGCGGCTGAACACCGATCCCCAGAAGTTCGCCGCCAGGTCAGCGGGGTGCAACGCGAGGTAGTAGATCTTCGCGCCGATGATACCGGCGACCGCGACCCAGGCGAGAAAATCCCACGCGAGTTCTTTCGGCTGGCCGTAGCGCTCGAGCTGCTTGCCCAGGATCCATGCTCCTGTCACGAAGGACAGGAACATCATCAGGCCGAATGTAGTGACGACGAAATTGCCGATGCGAAAGAGTTCCGGGAACAAGCGGTGCTCCATGACCGGGTGGTTGATGTTGGGCGAAAGATACAGGATCGCTGTTGCCTGGTAAACGAGCGGGCGAAATCCTTGCGGCTTGCGGGCCCGCGTGGGATCTTCGGGCGGGCGCCCTGCCGCGCCATTTCTGCGGCAGGCAGGAATCCGCCGGGCGATCATTCGACGCCGGCGGACGGTCGAGGCGAAGAACGACGCGCAATAAGGAGTGGACGGATGAGTTGTGTGCGGGTGGGGCTGGCGCAGATCAACGCGACGGTCGGTGCCATCGATGCGAATGTCGCGAAGATCCGCGATCAGCTCCAGGCCGCGCGGGCCCGGGACGTGGACATCGTCGCATTCCCCGAACTGGCCGTTTGCGGCTACCCCCCCGAGGATCTGCTCCTGAAGCCGGGCTTCATCGCAGCCAACCGCGAGGCGATCGAGAGACTGGTGCCGGCGACGAAGGGCCTGACCGCGGTCATCGGTTTCGCCGACCGTCGCTTCGATCTGTTCAATGCCGCCGCCGTCCTGCACGACGGCGAATGGCTCGGCACCTACCACAAGCAGCGGCTCCCGAACTACGGCGTGTTCGACGAGCTTCGCTACTTCAAGCCCGGTGACACCGAACTGCTCGTATGCGTGCGGGGTGCGTGGGTCGGCATCAGCGTGTGCGAGGACATATGGCTGCCGGGCGGCCCCGTCGGCCGCCTGGCCAGGGCGGGTGCCGACGTGATCGTGAACATCAACGCGTCACCCTACCACCGCGGCAAGTGGCGCGACCGGCATCGCATGCTCGCCACGCGCGCGGCCGACTACGTGGTGGCTGTCGCGTACGTGAACCTCGTCGGCGGTCAGGACGAGCTGGTCTTCGATGGCGGCAGCGTGGTGTTCGGGCCGGAGGGCGAACTGCTCGCCGAAGCGCCGTCGTTCGAGGAGCATCTGCTGGTGAGCGACATCGAGCTCGAGCAGGTGTTCCGGGCCCGACTCCATGATCCGCGACGACGCCACGTCACCCGCGCCGAGCCGGCTACCGTGGCACGACTGTTCGCCGGAGAACCTGCGGCCCGCGAGGTGGGCACCGGCCAGCGTGCGGACGAGGGGGGCAACGCTCCGCACGAGATGCGCACCGGCCAGCGTGCGGACGAGGGGGACAACGCTCCGCACGAGCTGCGCACGGGCGCGTCCGACCGGGATGAGGACGATGATCTGGCGGACGTATACGCAGCCCTCGTCCTCGGTACCCGTGACTACGTTCGCAAGAACGGCTTCGAGCACGTTGTTCTCGGTCTTTCCGGCGGTATCGATTCCGCGCTCGTCGCGGCCATTGCCGTCGATGCGCTCGGCAGTGATCGCGTGACGGGTGTGAAGCTGCCGAGCCGGTTCAGTTCCGAAGGCAGTCTGCGGGATGCCGATGATCTGGGTGCGTTGCTCGGTGTCGAACTCCTCGAGATCGGCATCGAGCCGGTGTTCCAGGCGGCCCTCGATGTCCTCGAGCCCCATCTGCGCGGTACGACTCCCGGCGTCACAGAGGAGAATCTGCAGTCGCGCGCGCGCGGAATGCTGCTCATGGCGCTGTCCAACAAGTTCGGCTGGATGCTTCTGACGACTGGTAACAAGAGCGAGGTGGCCACGGGCTACGCGACGCTGTACGGCGACATGGCCGGCGGCTTTGCGGTGATCAAGGATGTGCCGAAGCTGCTGGTCTACGAGCTGAGCCGCTGGCGCAACTGCCAGCCGGGCGGGGCCGTCATCCCCATCAGCAGCATCGAGAAGCCGCCGTCGGCCGAGTTGCGCCCGGACCAGACGGACCAGGACTCACTGCCGCCCTACATCATCCTCGATGCCATTCTCGAGAAGTATGTCGAAGAGGACTGGAGCATCGGCGAAATTACGGCCGCCGGCTACGACGAGGAGGTCGTACGCCGGGTCATCAATCTCGTCGATCGCAGCGAGTACAAGCGCAGGCAGGCGGCGCCCGGCGTCAAGATCACGCCGCGCGCCTTCGGCAAGGACCGCCGTCTGCCCATCACGTCCGGGTTCGGGAGCCGATAGCGGCTGAGTGAGCGTGCGGCCCGCCCTTCCGTCGCGGCGACGCGACGGCCGGTCCCTCGTGTGAGCCGAGCGTGCGGCTCGACCTACCTGCCGCGGTCGAACTCGACGGTCGGCGCCTCGCGTGCGCCCGCCTCCGCGGCGAACTGTTCCTTGCGGTCAGCACCGATGACCTTCGCAGTGATCAGTTGCGGAAAGCGCCGGATGTAGGTGTTGTACGAAGCAACCGACTCGTTATAGTCCCGGCGTGACACGCTGATCCGGTTCTCCGTCTCCGTCAGCTCATCCTGAAGGCGCATGAAGTTCTCGTTCGCGCGCAGCGTCGGATAGGCCTCGACGGACACGTTGATGAACAGGTCGAGGTTGCGCTGGACTTCGGCGTCCGCGGCGCTGACCTCGCCCGCATCGCCGTCGCTGAGTGCCTGCGACATCTGCTGCTGCGCCTGTGACAGCCCCGCCCGCGCCTGCGCCACGCCCGTCTGGGTCTCCTGCTCGAATGAAGCGACCTCATCCACAGTGGCCACCAGGTTGGGAATCAGGTCGTTGCGCCGCTGAAGCTCCGCGTCGATGTTGCCGCGCATCTGCTCCGTCTGCTCGTCGAGTTCCTGGATCCGGTTGTAACCACAGCCGGAGGTGAGCAGTACCAGGACCAGGACCGCCGCGAGTCGTCGTGTCATGCTGATGTTCCTCCGTGAGCGTCGATGTAGTCCGCAAGCTGCTGTGCGGCTGTATTGAAATGGTCAGCGAACGGATCGCTGAGATCCATCTCCAGTTTCGAACGGGTCGAGCGTGCCTTGAAGACACGCATGAAGCTGTCGCCGTCGGCACCGGCGAGCCGGCATGCATGTTCGATGACGGCGGGCGTGGTCGAAGCCACGGGTTCGCCAGCCAGCCGGATCGCTGAGCGCATGTACGTCACGAACGATGGCAGTGCATGCATGAAGAGGTGGCCGAGTCGTTTGCGGTCGTCACCCGCCAGCAGCATACCGGCGTGCAGGTGCAGCAGCTTCGCACGCAACTCGCGCTCCGCCTGGAGCCGCATGCCGGCCGGCTCCGCAACGTAGTGCTCCACTGGATCATCACCGAACAGCGGGACGTGCGCATCCCTCATGTCAGCCAGTTCGATGGTGAACACATCGCCCGCACGGCGCCATTCCTCCAGTTCCATGAGCAGCGGCATCACGCTCCGCCTGACCGAGCTTCGCGCTGTCGCAGCCGCGCTCGACAGCAGCTTCGCATCGATGCGATCGACGAGCACGAGCACGTTCACATCGCTCACGCCATCGATCCATTCGTCGCGCGCTGCCGACCCGAACAATGCTGCGCTCCGCATGCGGCCGCCCAGGTCACGCTTCAACCCTTCCACGAATTCGTCCGCGAGTTTGCGCGGGTCCGTCATTGACGTCCTCCCATTACCAACTCCGTCCTATGCCGCCGCCGCCAAATCCGCCAAATCCGCCACCGCCGAAGCCGCCACCGCCGAAGCCGCCGCCGCCGAAACCACCGCCCCCGCGACGCCCGCCCATGCGGGTGCCGATGAGGAACGGCAGAAGCATGGACATCCCGCCGCGCCTGCCACCGCGTCCACCCGGGCCGCCCCGGCCGCGACCGCTGAACAGAGCGATCAGGATGGCCATGACGATGAGCGGATACAGGAATCCCAGCCCACCCCCCGGCCCGGGCTGAGGCTGTCGCCGTTCCTGAATCACGGTCCCGGTGATCTCGAACTCGAAGCGCTCCGCGAACTGGAGGGCGATCTGTTCGACTCCCGCCTGGATGCCGGTCCCATAATCATCCTGCCGGAACGCAGGCACCATGTAGATGTCGGCGATACGGCCCGCCTCAGCCGCAGTGATGAACGTGCTCGCTCCCAGCCCGAGCTCGATCTTCAACTCGCCGCCCGTGTTCGCCGTGCGCGGCACGACCAGGATCAGCACGCCCGTGTTGCGCGCCGGGTCGCCCGGTTCACCGCGCTGGCCTATCCCCCACTCCCTGCCGATCCTGAGTGCAACCTCATCGCGGGATCGCCCCTCCAGCGAGGGCAGCGTCACCACGACAATCTCCCCGCCCGACTTCTGCCGTACCTCATCGATGACGCGTTGCATCGCTGCCTCGCGCTCAGCCGGGATGACATTGGCGAAGTCGTTCACATAGCCGACCGGCTCCGGGATGTCCTGCGCGTGGACGACCATGCCGAGGGCATGGAGCGCAACCGCAACGATCAGCGCAATGGCAAAACCGGGTCCGGATGTCGGGTATCGCTTCACGCCCTGGTGATTCATTCCGGGATGACTGCAGTCGCTTCGATCTCTACGAGCGCCCCGCGTTCCAGCAGACCGGCCACGATCACGACGGTCATCGCCGGGAAATGCCGGTCGAAGTGCCGGCGGTATGCATTGCCGATGTGAGCACGCGCGTCGAGGTACGCAGCGCGATCTGTGATGTACCAGGTGAGGCGGACGAGGTGCTCGGGCCTGGCGCCACCGGCTCGCAGGACGGTCGCCACGTTTGCCAGGGCCTGCGCAGCCTGCGTGGCGAAGTCGGGACCCACCAGCTTCTCTGTCAGCGGGTCCCAGCCGATCTGGCCGGCCGTACAGATCATGCGGCCGCTCGCTACGGCAGCGTGGGCATATCCTGCGCCGCGTGGCCAGCCGTCGGGTGTCACCTGTGCGGGGTCGTTCACGCACTCTCCTCACGCAGCCGGTATCGCTGCAGCTTGCCTGTCTCCGTTCGCGGCAACGCAGCCGTGAACTCGATGATGCGCGGGTACTTGTACGGCGCGATCTCCGCCTTCACGAAGTCCTGAAGTGTGCGGACCGTGTCGCTGTTCGCCGCCACTCCCTCGTTCAGTACCACGACAGCCTTGACCACATGGCCGCGTTCGTCATCCGGCACGCCGATGACCGCGCATTCCCTGACACTGTCATGTTCGAGCAGAACATTCTCCACTTCCGGTCCGGCAATGTTGTAACCACCGCTGATGATCATGTCGTCTGCGCGCGCCTGATACCAGAAATAACCGTCCTCATCCTGAACGTAGGCGTCGCCCGTGACATTCCAGCCGTTGCTGACGTACCCGCGCTGGCGTTCCTCATCTGCAAGGTAACGACATCCGGTGGGTCCGCGCACGGCCAGGCGGCCGATGCTGCCTCGCGGAAGCTCATTTCCAGCATCATCGAGGACGCACGCACGGTAACCGGGTACACATATGCCGGTCGAGCCCGGCCGGATTGCGTCATCTGCCGCGGAAATGAAGATGTGCAGCATCTCCGTCGATCCGATGCCGTCAATGATGCGAATGCCGGTCGCCTGCTCCCACGCCTCGAACGTCGCGCGCGGCAACGCCTCGCCGGCGGACACGCACCTGCGCAGCAGCCCTGCCCCGCCCTCGCGTGCGCCCTCCAGCATGGCGCGGTACGCGGTCGGCGCCGTGAAGCAGACGGTCGCACCATGGGCGCGTATTCCTTCGAGCAGCAGCGGCGGCGAGGCCTGCTCGAGCAGCAATGACGCTGCGCCAATGCGCATCGGGAAGATGACCAGGCCGCCGAGGCCGAACGTGAAGGCGAACGGTGGCGAGCCGCAGAAGATGTCGTCCGGTTCCGGACGCAGCACGTGCTTCGAGAAGGTATCGGCGATGGCCAGCACGTCACGATGGAAGTGCATCGTCCCCTTGGCCTTGCCGGTGGTTCCGGACGTGAACGCGATGAGTGCCACGTCATCCGCCGCCGTGGCAACATTCGGGAACGTGGTCGCCTTGCCTTCCATGAGCGATTCGAGTGAGCCGGCCACCCCGGGCGCATTGAAGTGCACTACGCGATGCGGATGCGCGAGCGCCTCATGGGCTCGCTCCAGTTCGCCCGCAATCCTCGTGTCCGTGAGAGAGAGACTGACCCGTGCACGCTCCAGCATCCATGCCAGTTCGCGCGTGCGCAACAGCGGCATCGTGGCAACACACACGCCGCCCGCCTTCAGCACTGCGAACCAGCACGCGGCCATCATCGGATTGTTGGGACCGCGCAGCAGTACGCGATTGCCCGGACGCACGCCGCAGTCCTCGGTGAGAACCCGGGCGATCCGGTTTGCGGCGTCCAGCAGTTCGCCGTATGTCCACGTTCCGGCCGGAGTGACGAACGCCGGCCGGTCCCGGTCCACCGATGCGTGACGGTCGAGGAGTTCGGCGGCGCAGTTGAGTTGTGCGGG